>JAPULM010000138.1 GCA_027294925.1 bacterium | reverse complement strand
GCCTCAAATGAAAATTTGCGACAGAACCGACTCTTGCATCATTACCTCCATCGGCACCATTCAGGATTTGACTACCTGCTGCCCGTGATGTTGGATAATGGCATTGCGGAAACGCGTATTCCAGGGACGTGAACGTTGCGTTACCAGATCAACCTGTACCATGGTCATGCGAGCCGTAAAAATGTTCTCGTCGTGACGCTCATTCACCACCCGATAGCCTAGACGAAGACTGGCGCGTCCCAGCTCTTCGGCATAGACGTAGATACGCAGGAGGTCATAAAATTCAGCCGGACCTAGGTAATCAGCCTCGACATGGACAATAACGGTTTCATGTTCGATTTGTAGCGTATCATCTTCGCTCAGTCCAATGCTCTGCCAGAAGGCACAGCGGGCTTGGTCGATAATCGGAAAATAATTGGCATAGAACACGCGCCCTTGAGCATCAGTGTGATCGAATTGCACCCGCACGTGGAAGTAAAACGATCCAGTCGATTCGCTCCCCCCCTTGTCCACCTCGCTATTTTTCATGCCGGCTCTCCTACATCGTGTCTCTAGGCCGCCAGCCAGGTCAGCACCCCCTGCAGGCTACGGATCGTCGGATGCTCCGACGTTGTTGTCTCCTGGCGCTGTAGCCATAGGGGTTGCAGGCCTGCCTGTTGCGCCCCGATGACATCGGCTTGTAAGCTATCGCCAATGTGCAAAGCGCGCGCCGGCGAGACATTAATCGCATCTGTGGCGTGCCGAAAAATCTCGCGATGGGGTTTTTCCCAGCCGACTACGGCGGAAATGCTGATATGTTCGAAATAGGGCATCAAATCAAGACCCTGTAGAATGTCAAACAGGCGCGTGTCCCAGTTGGAGATCACACCGACAAGGTAACCCTGCTCACGCAATGTCTGTAACACCTCACGGCATTCCGGAAACAAGCGCCAGACGGCCGCTTGTGCAAACAACTGGTACAATTCCTCGAAAAAAGCGTCGAATGGGTCAGGCAGCGCAATTTGGCTAAACACATCATGCACCAATGTGCGCCAGAAGCGGCGACCGTCAGGTTCACCGACGCCGTAGCGTACCGGATCATCCTGGGCCAACGCTTGTACATTAGTCCAGGCCCTAGCAAAGGCCTGTTGTACGGCAGCACCATGGGTAGCAACGCCGTAGCGTTCGGCCACTTCGGCATAGATATCGCCGACCGATGGATACGGGTAGAGAAGGGTATTAGCTGCATCAAAAAAGACCGCATCATACTTACGCATGGCGTTGCTCTAACCTTTCAGAAAGCATGACGATCAACCTATCGTTCCACTATAACAGAAATGAATGTGATTCAGTCAACCGAGTTGTGTAATGTTGGACCTGCCACGCTATATCCTTGACCGGATAAGCCGTTACGTGTATGAGTGTTCACGGATAGCAAACCCCCTCATGCAAGGATTTCCGGATGTCAAAAGAAGCTTCGCTAAAGACGGAAACGCTATTTCTCCAGCAGCTTGAGCAAGCAGCCAACCTGTTAGGCAGTGCGCGTAACCCTTCGCTAGCACTTGAGCGTATTCTCAAGTCTGTCAGTGCAACGCTGGCGGCTTACGGCAGCGTTATTGTGTTGACGGATGCCGCGCCAAAAACCTTGCAGGGCTGTGGCTGGGGCGAGTTTCAGGTTCAAATTGCACAGGTAGCGCGTGAATTGCGTGACGGTCTTGACGAGCAGGCAACGGCAACAGCGCGCCATACTGCTCTACCCGGCGTGTCGTCGACGCCTGCACCGGAAGGTATGTTGCTTGCCGCGCCTATTCGTGCTGCGCAGCACGTGCTCGGGGTTATTGTTCTTTTTTGTCCAGGCCAAGCCTCCGTTTGGCTAAGACATGCTTTACCTTTTTGCAACACCATTGGAACTTGTCTTGGCCTCTACCTGCAGAGTGCCGGACTGCAGGAGCGTCTCAAATCACTGCCGCAGTCTCGGATGCCATCCCAGGTAGGCCGCTTGGCAAGTTACGACCCGGATCGCATGATTGGCGATAGTCCACCAATTATGGAGGTGTTGCAGCAAGTGGAACAGGCGGCCAGTAGCCGATCGACGGTTTTGTTGCGCGGTGAAAGCGGCACGGGTAAAGAGCTTGTCGCACGCGCCTTGCACAAGTTAAGTGATCGTAGCCAACAAGCATTTATACAACTCAACTGCGCTGCTTTGCCAGAGAGTCTACTGGAAAGCGAACTTTTTGGGCATGAACGTGGTGCCTTTACCGGGGCGGTTAAAATGCGCCGAGGCCGATTTGAAATGGCTGATAAAGGCACCCTTTTTCTCGACGAAATCGGTGATATTAGTCCAACAACCCAGGTCAAGCTGCTGCGCGTTCTGCAGGAGCGTTCTTTTGAGCGAGTTGGTGGGAGTCGTCATATCACCGTGGATACGCGGATCATTGCTGCCACCAATGTTGACCTCGAAGCAGCTGTACGGACCGGACGATTTCGCGAAGATTTATACTATCGCCTTAACGTTGTACCCATTGTACTGCCACCGCTTAGACAGCGCCAGGAGGACATTCCGCTCTTGGTCGGATATTTTCTGCAGCGCTTTAATGCGGAAAACCACAAGAATCTTAAGATTTCATCCCCTGCCATGGATCTCATCGTCGGATACGATTGGCCTGGTAATGTTCGCGAGCTTGAAAACTGCATCGAACGTATGGTGGTGATGGCAAGACGAGATATTGTCGCACCGGAAGAAGTGCCTCTGCCGGTGAATCTGCACGACATGCCAACGCTGTCTGCCCCTGTCACGCTATCTAAAGCAGATGACCAATCCTTGACGCGGACGATTGCCGATCTCGAACATGAACGTCTCATTGAAGCGCTACAGCGCACCGGCGGTGTACAAACTCGCGCCGCATCCCTTCTGGGTATCACACCCCGGCAACTCGGCTATAAATTAAAAAAATATCAAATCGATCCCAAGCGGCTGGTCATTTGACAGACGTAACGGTCTCAAACCAAGCGAGGATGGCGGTATTTTCGCCAGACGGATAGGCATGCCCGAAATTGGGCAGCTCGTGGTAGGTGACAGGATGTCCCACTTTACGTAGTTTATCTGCAACAAGGCGAATGTATTGTACAGGGAAGAGTTGATCTTGCGCACCATGGGCAATATAAACCGGTAGTTGACTGGCCTGTACCGTGTCTTGAGGCGGACGTAGAATGCCTGCCACCACGGCCAAAGCGGAAAAACGGTCGGGAAAAGCGAAGCCGACATCATAACCAAATGAACCGCCATCAGACAAGCCCGTAAGCAGAATGCGGGATGGATCGACATGGTAACGCGCCTGCATGTCGTCCAACATCAACAGAACGGAGAGGGCGTCCCAGGGGTACCAGGTGGCGCCAAAAGATTTAGCGCTAATCAGGAGGTAAGCACGACTTTTGGCGTATTTGAGCCAAGTCCAGAGAAAATCTTCATCATTACCACTGCCGCCGTGCATCGCCAAAATGAGTGGCCAAGCGTGGTCAGGCGTGTAATATTCCGGGATGTATGCGGTATAAGCGCCTCGCAGTTGGTCCACTTCATGGTAATGAATACCACTAGCAGGATTCGCCTGATCTATTGGCGGCTCACATAACTCAACATTGGCGTCGTCGAGAAGCCAGTAATGCCGGAAATCTTGCAATGACAGACGTATCGGGTAGAGCCGATACTTCATTTGGGAAATTAAACGCCGGGTCAAACGAAGGGTCGGGAAATCAAATACACCGTTGAGCTCCTTGTAAATCCACAGATTGTGTTGCATGAGCCCTACTGCCTGGCGGACGGCTTCATGTGTTGCGGCGACATTTTCCGGTGGGCTGACGGTCGCCAACCATTGCAGATCATCCCGAACAGCAGCACCATATTCGGTTTCCAATTGGCGCTGAAAATCTTCCAGACGGCTTTGTAGGCTATACCATACAAGGTCGTCCATGGCGCGCAGAAATCGGTACAGTCTGGACCCTATGGCTTGCAGTTCAGCTTGATAGACGGCAAGCGTTGGTTGCTGCAACTGATTCGGGCGTACCGGAGGTAATTGCGTTTGTAGATAGGTTTGCAGAGAAGCAAGAAAAGCTTCGCGCTCAGCGACCCATTCGTCCGCTAAGGCGCCGAGTTGATCGACATTCCAGTTCGAGTCGGTCATGTGTTATCATTCTGCGCAGTGGCTGAAGACATGTTAAAAAGACAGAGGTACCTTGAACCGTACGACAGTTGCGCTGTTCCGATGCGCCTGTTAGGCAAATGGCAAAGAAAGAGAAACGTACGATCATGTCCACAGAACGTTTGCTAGCACCATTAAGTACAGACCACATCATCATTATCTTAGTGCGCTCCCAGAGTCCGGGCAATATCGGTTCGGTGGCGCGCGCTATGCATAATATGGGTCTTTCTCGCTTGTCCCTGGTACAGCCGCAACGCTTTCCCCACGCTGAAGCTCGAATGATGGCCTGTAATGCCCAAACCTTATTACAACAAGCGCAAGTGTACCACTCCCTGTCAGAAGCGGTATCTACGTGCCACTGGCTGATTGGCACATCGGCTCGCCGCCGTCAGTACCGTAAACCGCCGCTTAACCCGCGAGCGTTGGCACATAAATTGCCTGGCCTTTGTCAGCAGCACCAAGTGGGCATTATATTCGGACCCGAAGACGCTGGTCTCACCACGTCCGAACTCAATCTCTGTCACGAACTGATGGTTATTCCAACCGTATCAACTGCAACCTCATTGAACCTGGCGCAGGCCGTGATGGTAACCTGTTACGAAATCTTACAGGCGCGTTATCATCCACGCTCACGTCAAATGCCGGCGCTGGCCTCGGTGCAAGAAACCGAGGCAATGTACGAGCATCTGCGACAGGCATTTGCCATTCGCGGTTTTTCAGATACCTATCAAATCGAACGGGTGCTTGACGGTTTACGACGCCTTTTTGATCGTGTGGAACTCGAACAGCGTGATGTGCGTCTTATTCGTGGCATTGCCCGCCAACTCGGATGGGCCTTACGTCACCCACAAGATGACAAACACTTGCGGCCTAACCAAGTTGCGGAAT
>JAPULM010000137.1 GCA_027294925.1 bacterium | reverse complement strand
GAATTTGAAAGTTCATAGGACGGATCATAAACTGAACGGCCACTGTTTCGCAACTATTTTGGGAGCTGAGTAGTTACATTGTTTTACCATCACTTGCACCTTACCGTAAATTTCCGGCCGTTAACGCCTGGGACCCCATGTTCACGTGAGCCCGAGCAAAGTCATTGACTTCAAGCAGGGAGAAGGAGCATAATGCTGTCCAATGAGCAGCGCTTCAAACATACGAGGCGAAATAAAAAGCTCAGATTCTCGTTAGCTGTAAAGAGGGGCGTCGTGAGTTTGCCTCACATGATTCAGAAACTGCTTTTACCCCTTCACTCTGGTCTACCCTGAAAGGGAGGTATTGCGGATGTCTTACGCTCAGTCTGGAAAACGATTCGCGCCCCGTCAGGTTGCAGACGAGCGGCGCGCCTTTCTCAAGGCAAGTGTGGTCACCACCCTCGCATTGGCAGGCACTGCGGTCGGCGTGGGGCGCGCTCATGCTACGGTTGATCCCTATGCCGACCCGGCAAAACCGGCGTTACCCCAAACCGATATGACGGTGACGTTTGCCAACACGGCGCTGGTGCTTACAGACCCGCAGATTGATTTTTTGAGCCCCAATGGTGTGACGTGGAAAGTGGTAGGCGCAAGCGTCCAGCGCCATAACACAGTGGAGAACATCGAGCGTCTGCTGGCGGCGGCAAAACAGACCGGCATGATGGTTGCCATTTCGCCGCATTACTACTATCCGACGGACCACGGCTGGAAATTCGGCGGCCCCTTGGAAAAGCTCATGCATGCCATTGGCATGTTTGACCGCAAAAGCCCACTGAGCGTCGAGGGGTTTGCGGGCTCTGGCGCCGACTTTATGCCGCAATACAAGAAATACATTGAGGACGGCAAAACGATCATTACCTCGCCCCACAAGGTCTATGGTCCTGAAGCCAATGACCTCAGCTTGCAGCTACGTAAAGCAGGCATTGACAAAGTCATCTTGGCGGGCATGTCAGCCAATCTCTGTGTCCAGGCCCATTTGCATGAACTTCTTGAACAAGGATATGAAGTAGCCGTCGTGCGTGACGCAACGGCGGGGGCAATGTTGCCAGAGGGTGACGGCTACCTGGCGGCCATCATCAACTTTCGCTATATCGCCAACGCTTTGTGGACAACGGATGAAGCTGTAAAACGCATTCAGAAGGCAAAAAAAGAGTAGACCGGAAGGCGACCAAGGATGTGTCTCTGTTGTCGAATCCATCTTGAGAGATTCACCCCCCGCGCGTAGGAGCCCTGATCATGAGGATTGAAGACGTTACAGAGGCCTCGTCCATGGAGTTTTAGAACGGTGTCAGTCCGAAGCTACAACAAGCCTCGTGCTTGGAAGAAGCTGCACAAGAAGTTGCAGCCGCCTTACATACCCAGTTTGATGAATCGGTGGTGCTGGCGCGTGTGTATGCCACGGTGCCAGTTGCCGAATTGCCGGAGGCGAACCACAGCTTTGTACGCGAGCTGGTGGCATCCGCCGGGGCTGCGACCAATTTGCGTCCGACCACCCCTGTGTTATCCCTGATTGGGTCGCATGGACAAGAGGCCGTTTGGTGCGACCGCCGAAATTCGCAAGGCCATGTGGGCATTCCCCTCATCTCGGCTGATTTTGTGAGCGCCATCCCAATGATTGCCCGTTTGCTCCACGAACTTGGCGTGCCATCTGATTGGGTCGACAGTCACGATTCGGACATGCTCATTAAAACCATTGGGCGCTCGACGGGGTTGTTTTATGTCGAACGGGCTGCAGATGCAGTCGATCACGACGGCCGGAAAATTATCGTTGCGGACAATTCCGTCTCCGATTATCGCGTCCACAGCGTGTTCGGCCTTGGTGCGGCCTATCCCAGCGGTCAGATGCTCGCTATCATCGTCTTTTGCCGGGATTACGTATCTCGGGCGGCAGCGGAGTGTTTTCTGGCATTGACCAATTTGTTTGTCAGTCAGACGACATCCCTGGCGACTGAAAAGAAGATTTTTACAGGCGGCTGACGAAAAGACGAGGTATGGCCCTTTCGGCTCGTGTGTGGCGCAAGGGTGGTCGACGTGGGGTCATCACCATTCAGGCGACTTCGTTCAACGTTGAGATATGTTAACCAAACCCCTGCGCGTCTGTACAGGGGTTTTTCTACCGCCTTGTCGCTGGAGCCAAAACGCGCCCCATATCCAGATTGGAGAGCGTTAAATTCCGGGGGGATTCTGAGACGTATGATTTCTCCGCAGCCCTCCCCACGGTTCAGTTACCGTGACAAAGCCTGCTGACCCCTCGGTTGGGCCTACACACAACATTCGTACAAAAACTATCGCTAACGTATTACACGCATAATTGATCCACGCACAGAGCGATGAGCATGTTGTCTTTTATCACCATCGACTGAATTTCCACACCCCATGTTCCCGAATCAATTATGCATATATTCCGTTTATATGTATAATTGACACCGTTTCTCCGGTATTACATGCATGAGAGGCAAAGTCTAACGGAGGACATGTTATGCGTGTAATACCAACACCACATCCAGATATCGATCAGACGACTCTGGAGGCCTTCCGACACCATCTCGTTAAACGTGATCTGGCACCGGCTACGGTGACCGCCTACCTGCACGACCTCAACAGTTTTTGAACCTGGCTTTGTGGGGTTCATGACGGCCATCCACCGCCACTCGATCAGGTTCGCACCGTCGATTTGGCTGCGATTCGAACTCACCTCATTCATGAACTAGCCCGGACACCAGCCACCGTCAATCGACGTATCCAGGGCTTGCGGCTCTTTTTCCGATCGATGTACGACCATGACTCGATCGTCGACAACCCCGCGACGCATCCTCGATTTATGCGTCGAACCTCGGCTCAGCAGCCACCGGCCTTGAGTCGCCGAGAAGTACTCGCTTTAGTGCATGCCGCGGCCAACTCGCGCCACAAGCTCGCGCCTCGTAATGTGGCGCTTGTCCAGCTCATGCTGCAAGCGGGACTACGCGTCGGAGAAACCACTGCCGCTCATCCACATCGCCGTCTTTGAGCTGTCTGACCCCATTGGCGCTCATCGAGCGACCCGTATGACGTGTGAAGGTCGATTGAATGCTAAGCATCTGGTCGACTTTTTGGCGTACCAACTTGGCCCGTTTACGCAACAGATCGCGCAGGCCCCGTTGTGCCTTGGGATAGATATAGCCGGTTGGCAAAATGCCCAAACGCAACTGATGGGCCAGATGGCGGGCATCGACATGGTCATTGCTAAACTTGAGGCCTTCATATTGTTTCATGCCTGCGGTATGGGC
>JAPULM010000136.1 GCA_027294925.1 bacterium | reverse complement strand
AGAACTGGCGCCGGAAAATCTTCTCAGTTTCTCGATCTTGAAAGCTGCTAATCATGCAGAGATAATAACGCGCGACATTATTATCGTCAAACGTTATTGTTTAGGGAGAAGAGGTAGGTCTTGGATAATTCCTCATGGGGTCGTCTAACGCCCAAGCTCACCTGCCGCTGGAAGCGGGAGCGACACAGGAGCAGACGCTGTCGAGTGTATCTTCACCTGGTACTGGCTGGCTGACCTCTGCGCCGGACAGGACATTCCTTTCGTCCTCGGTCATGCCCTCTATATGAAAGCCATCCACGGCGGTAAGGCGACAAACGACAAGATCGATTCACAAAAGATCGCCATGTTGCTTCGAGGCGGAATGCTCCCAAAAGCCTATGTCTATCCCGCTCAGATGCGCGCCACCCGCGACCTGCTCAGGCGCCGCATGCACCTGATGCACAAACGCTCTGAGCTTTTATCTCATGTACAAAATACCAACAGCCAGTATAACCTGCCCGAGATCGGCAAGAAAATCGCCTATAAGGCCAACCGTGAGGGTGTCGCCGAGCGCTTTGCGGATCCGGCCGTGCAAAAGAACATTGAGGTCGATCTAGCCCTGATCACTTACTACGATGAACTGCTCAAGGACCTGGAACTCTATATTTTGAAAACCGCCAAAAAGCACGATGCCAATACCCTCTACCTGTTACAGACCGTACCCGGCATTGGAAAATCCTCAGCCTCGTGCTGCTCTATGAAATTCACCGCATCGAACGTTTTCCATGCGTACAGGAGTTCGCCTCGTATGGTCGTCTGGTCAAATGCAGCAAGGAGTCGGGTGGCAAACGCTTGGCCACCTCAGGTAAAAAGATCGGCAACGCTCACCTCAAGTGGGCCTTTTCTGAAGCGGCCGTGCTGTTCCTTCGAAACAATGAGGCAGGGCAAAAGCTTCTGGCCCGCTTGGAGAAAAAACATGACAAAGGAAAAGCCCTGAGCATCTTGGCTCATAAATTGGGCCGGGCCGTCTATTATATGCTCAAGCGCAAAATGGCTTTTGATATGGACATCTTTCTGAGGTCCTAAGGGAGCAGAGCGGGTGAGCCCGGCGTCTAACTGGACAACCAGGGGATGAGCCTGAATCGAGCACGCCGTGTGTCCTTTTTGACTGCGTCTTTGAACGCCTAAGGTGTGCATAGGCCCTTAATCCCTGAGCCCTTGCGTTTGATTGGACAGCCGCTCTGGCTCCTTAAGAAACGGTGATGGTCGCACAAGGGATGCGTGTGTTGCCCCTCCCCCGAGCCTGAGACTAACTGGCGAGTCATAGACACTCAGCCAGGCTTTTGAATAGGACGGCATGAGGGCACGGAATCATTTCTAGGTCGCAGAGGATAACCGCCATGCGGCTCTGCAATCGCCACCAAGTGGTGATGGAACCTCAATAAGTGTTTGGTGCAGCCACGTTGGGTTGGCACCTGAATACAGAAATCAAGTCAGAACACCACACCGACTGCTGACTGTGCCGGAACCTGGAAAGCGGAAAAAAAGAAAAAACCGCTCATAGGGGCAGTTTGTCTCTTGACAAAAGGAGGCCTCATAAGTGTTAGGCGCAGACTTGGCCAGCAAGATACAGGATTAATCCGAGTCCGACCCTGGCTTTTTTGCCTTATCCTTTGCACCCCTCTGCTTTCTGAAAAAGATAAGGTTGGGGTTGCGGAGGGTTGGGATCCACCCGTTGGCTGTATGATAGAAGTCAATCAAACCTTCAATGACAATCTCATCACCATCTGAGAGAGCCGACAAACTTGCTTCTGCTGAGTTAGGAAATGTCACAACGAGAATCTCGGGCAAGTGATCTTCAGATGGTGAGGGGGGAATGAAAATCAGCTGAATGTCACTGGTCGGATTAGAGTGGTTGGCACGCTTGACTTCTTTCACGATCCCGGTCCACTTCACCTTTGGTCGATATCGCGGTGTGAGAGGGCAAAGCGGCTATGATGGCTTTTGGCACTCTTCGTCAGGGCGATCGGTTGTTGTCGAGGCGAAGACAACGGATACTTATACTGTCAAGATTGAGGTGTCAATATAAATGCGGAGAGTTTTCATACCCACAAGTCTATCATGTCTGAGACGTGCGGGCACTAGCGCCTAGACCCTATGATTTGCAAACGGCACGCAAATCAGAAAGTCTGACGATTTGGACAACGATTGCGCCAAAAGTTGGCGGAAGGTGATTTTATAAGTGTTTTTGTCACAATCGTTTGCAATGCAAATCATAGCAACGCCGAAGGTGAGCTGCTGGCCACAGACAACCATCGTGGCGAAAGGGAAAAAGCCTACGCTGTGGCCAGTCAGCTCGACTGGAATGTTAGGCTAAAAATGTGGTATTGCAAGACCTGACACCGACTCTCCTCATTGACTTACAGCCCCGCATTATCTCTAACTGACCGATGCCTCTCGGATTTCTCGCATGATTGATGCGACTTCGTCATCGGACTGAAGGCGGCGTGCGAGTATATGGGCCGTGGTTTCCAGCACACGCTCCCCAAAGAGTCGGGCCAGGTCCTGACGCAGCCCCTGACCAACATACAACTTCAGCAGTGCCTGGTACGACATATCGCGCTGTGCGGCAACTTGCTTCAGCGAAGCTAGCACGTCCTTAGGAATGGTGAGTGAGATGACCTCAGTTTGTCGCGGATGAAAATGCAAGGGACTCTCTTGCTCAGGCTTCTTCATACAACTTCCTCTCATGGCGGGTCGCAGGGCGCACCGAGATGATTCGGGTCCGTTCCCCACGTTCGAGGTATACAACGAGGAGAATCCGCGGCGCCAGTGAATAGCCCAGGATGAACTCGCGGGGTTCTCCTTCCTCGGTAGCGTCACCACTCTGATAGAACGGATCGAAAAAGACCTCCGCAGCTTCTTCGAACGTCACCCCATGCTTCTCAATGTTGCTCTGCGCTTTATCTGCATCCCATTCGAATGCAACGCCTTGTAATTGGTATACGATATCCATGCATTGATTGTACATGGTTTACGGAGAGAGATGTACTCCCTGCCTGGTTTGTGTATGGCATGGCTATATCGTCTAACCCGCGACCTGCTGGATGGTATCCTCCAGGTCCTCACCCGAATGATAAGAGGCGCTACTACGCCATCGTCTGTATGTCGTCTTGCGCCGCTTGCAAAAACGTCGTGACATGGGGCAACACCACGTCAGCGCGGTAGAACGCCTCCGAATGATTGAAACCAGGGAACGACACAAAGGTGACATTGGGCATGTGCTTGGTACATGCTTGGGCTTGGGAAAAACCGACGTCTGCCTCTCCGATATACAGCAAACACGGCATTGTCATGGTCGGGAGGACATCTTCGAGTGATGGAGAGTCCTGTTGCGCCACTGCTAACGCTTGGAAGTCATTGGCAAAGAACTCCTCCCGTATCTCAGCGGGGAGCGTCTCTGGGTCAACGCCCAGGCGCTCAAGAAAGGCCGCAGCAAATGCCTCGGGGTCACTGCCATCGAGTCGACTGGAGGCCGGCAATTGCCGGGCATACGGTTGAGCGCCGCCGATAATGAGTGAGTGGGCGCGTGCAGGCGCATATTTGGCCATGCCAAACCCAATGCGGCCTCCCATCGAGTAGCCCCAGAAATGTGCCTTGCTGAGGTGCAGGTCATCAAGAACTGCCTCGACATCACCTACCTGCAAAGGCAACGTGTACGCGGCGGGATCATGGGGTTTATCGCTCGCCCCGTGTCCACGGGCATCCACAAGGACAAGTTGGTAGTTGGATTTCAGCGTATCCACATAGCCAGCCATATACCAACGCTTCATTTTCTGGGTGAACCCATGTTGAAGGACAAGAGGCGGGCCTTCTCCCTCGACTTGGTAATGGATACGGACGTCTTGATTGGTGGCGAATGGCATGTTGGGCCTCCTATGCAGAGAGGGTCGTGCTTTCCTCCGAAATGGAACTTTGCCGAACGCCAAGTATCACCGACGCGGGCCAGCGTCATGATCGGCAACCTTGTTGATGATGCTCGCTGACCCGTGTCCGGTGCATGCGTTTGTTCGGCAACCTGTCGTTCCCGAGTTTCAAGCCGACATGAACATGAAAGAAGTAGAACTCAGAATGCGCTCTTCCATTGCTCGGTGTCGAGGAACCACCGCTCCTCGTAGATCTTGTCGCCTTTGAACTTGAACAGGACGGACAGCTGGGAGCCTGCGACCTTCTCGGACTTCCACTCAACGATCGAGATGACTTCGTTTTCCCCTTCGATCTGACGCAGCCCCGTGATTTCGAAACCTGGCGGGAGAATCTCCCCAAGATCATCCAGCGCCGCACGGAACGCCACTCGTCCCTCAAGGACGTCAGTCTGTCCCGGCATGATAAACGTCATGTCATCCACGTAATCGGCCGCCAAGGCATCGAAATCTCCGGCGCCGACCGCATCCC
>JAPULM010000135.1 GCA_027294925.1 bacterium | reverse complement strand
AAGCACAACCAGGCTATTCGATCCTTGGGTCGTCAGCTGTGCCGTGTCATGTATCAACTACTCAAAGAGGAGAGAGCGTACGAAATTCGCGATTAGGTCATTTTTCCCCTGAAAATTCCAGCGGGATGTTCAAGTCTTGCTATTTACTTTAAAAGCTGTCATCAAAAATAGGCAAAAAGCGAGACTCGACCTTATTTTCCTTCACCAAGAAAGCGAGTGGAGAGGCGACGGAGAGGAAGAGCTTTACGCTCTGTCCTTGGCAATACCATTCATAGGGAGGTGTTCGTATGCGCTTAGTTTATATCCCTTCAACAATTCCTAAATCCCCGTAAAAAGACACGGCAACCCACAGAGGGCTTTAACAAACCCTGGAAAGCGGAGCTGTTTGCAAGCATTCCGGGAAGCCTGTCCTATACCCTATCCCATTAGTGAAATCACTATATCCTGCCGTTATTCGATGCAGCATTTGCAGGCCATAATAGAGTCGGTGTAGAGTTATATCCACAGGGCATTAGCTTTGTGAATCCGTAGCGACCGGCAGCACAAACCCCTATGGGATCCGCCATGTCACTTAGAACACGAGAGCTCAGTAATCTGACCGTCTTATGTGCCTTTGCCCACCCTGATGATGAAGGGTTTGGCAGCGGGGGGACCCTAGCCATGCTGGCAGACCGTGGTGCCCGTATAACGCTGGTCTGTGCGACCAATGGAGATGTGGGAGAAATCAGTGACCCCGCTCTTGCCACCCCAGAGACTCTCGGACAGGTGCGTCAGGAAGAACTGCGGCAGGCCATGGCCATCACCGGTGTACAGGATCTGCGTTTTTTGCACTATCGTGACTCAGGCATGGTCGGCACGTCGGACAATCAGCACCCAAACGCCCTCATGCGGGCGGAACCAGCCCGCATGCTCGGTCAGTTGGTGGGCATCATACGAGAAGTCCGCCCGGACATCCTCATCACGCATGATCCCACTGGCGGCTACGGGCACCCAGACCACAAAACGATGTGCCAACATGCGACCGCTGCGTTTAGGCTAGCTGGAGACGTAACGGCCTACCCCGATCAGCAGTCCAAGCAACAGCCGTGGACGCCACCTTTCATCTACTACGTTTGCTTTCCCCGCAGCATGTTCCGCCGGATGTGGCAGGAGATGCGGGCTATGGGTATCACACCGCCCTTTGCCAGCCTGGAACTTGACACCTTGGGAACGCC
Source organism: bacterium (assembly GCA_027294925.1). The sequence goes on along the minus strand of JAPULM010000135.1, from coordinate 2,281 downwards.
GGATGATGAGGTCACCACGGTTGTGGACGTGGGCCCATTTGTGGATACCAAAATCGCCTCGTTAGCCTGTCACCGTACCCAGATCACCCCTGATGGCCCACTTTCCCGATTGCCGGAAGACAGGCTCCGCGACCTCATGAGGACTGAGTATTATACGCTACTCTCTCCTAATGACGCGCTGCAGGCCACCGACGTGCTAGCCAATCTGTAAGCTCACCAGGAGAGTCTGCAGTTGTTCTCTTCAGCAGCCAAATCAAAGGTATCTGACTTACTTCCCACCGGCTTGACTATCTTGACTATTATGCACGATACGGGTAGGATGCAACGCGTATACGTTTAATGTGTCTGACACATCATGTTGTGCTTGCAGTCTTGCTACTCGGGTGGGCCCCAGTGGCGCCCGCCTCTGGCGTGCCTCCAGTGCGCTTTTGGAATGAAGGAGATAGGCATTATGGCGAATAATAGCCAGTCCTTGAGCGATGAGAAAATGGACGCGCGCGAAGCGGGTTTTAGCTTGAGTTGGTTGGATCAGCTGCAAGAAAACTTGCGCCGGTCGCTGCCTGATATGGATGGTAATGCCGAGGGCCTTCCGGAGCTGTCGGACAATTTGACCGGACGCGTCCATGGCGCCATTCCGCGCCCGGGTATTCCCCAGATCGGTGCCTATGCCTTCCGCACCAAACGAGAGGTGTGGGGCTATAACTTGCGCAAGCTGTACGAAGAGGCGGTAGCGCGCCAGTGGAGTTCCGCCACCGACGTGCCGTGGGATACGCTGGAGCCGCTGCCCGACGATCTGGAAGCGGCCGAGTGCCAGTTGGCCACCTTTTTTAATGAAGTCGAATTTGTTGCCGCTGATATTCCCAGCCGCTTCATCGCCAACATGTCGCCCGATTATATGGACGTGCGGCAGTTTCTGCTGACCCAGGTGATGGACGAGTCGCGTCACATGGAAGTGTTCCGCAAACGTGCCCTGGCCAATGGGGGCGGCCTGATGCGCCGCGTCGATACCAGCACGGGTGTGGTTGGCGGCGCCACGGATAATGCCCGGGATTTTACGGAAATGTCCACCCGCCTGCACGTGTCGGGCGAAGGCGCGGTGCTCACCCTGTTCCGCTTGGGTGAGCTGATGGCCTACAACGAGGCGGAAAAGACCATCTATCGCCGCGCGGCTCAGGACGAAGCCCGGCATGTGGCGTTTGGTATTCTGCATCTGAAATACATGAATGCGACCTGTCCCGAACGGCGTGAAGAGATTCACACCTATCTGGATGAAGCCGAGACCCGGCAGGCGACGGGCGCCGGTGGTGAAAATCCGGCCGGCAGCAATGCCTTAACCAGCTCTGCTCTGGCGGTGTTGTTGGGCGGTGGCAAGAATAAAGTGGATGAGGGGCAGAAGCTGCTTCTGGCGGTTCGGCGGCGCCAGGTGAAGGAATACTTCCAGCGCCTGAAATCGGCGGGCTACGACGAACGTATCCATAACGGGCGGGTCAATCCGGCTCTGTTGGCGGCGGTCAAAAACGCTTAGGGCTGCTTGCCCTGGGCATGGGTCGGTGTTTTTGGGGGAGAAAGGGTGTGTCTTTGTTAGATAACCCGTGTTCGGACGACGCGGCGGCGGAGCTTGAACCGCAGGCACCGGCACCGAAACCGCTGTCCCTGGAGTGGATGCAGGAGTGCCTGGAATGGGGCGTGCAGGCGCCTCGGGGGCCGCATGGCTTGACGATGGGGGCGATCAACATTGGCATTTATGGGGACATCCCGGACGAATGGGAAGAGATGACCCGGATGCCTCGGGGCGCCTATCCGGTGGAGGGGGTTCCCCGCATTGATCATTATTCCCTCAACAAGAAGGCTGAATTGTGGTCGGAAAATGCTCCGGCTCTATATGAAGAGGCGGTTCAGCGCCGATGGAATGCCCAGGTCGATATTCTCTGGGATGACATCACGCCGCTGCCCCGTGATGTTGAACTGGCCATGTGTCAGTTCTGTACCGAATTGAGTCAGCAAGCCGTCATCGAGACCGAAGTTCTGGGGCTGTGGCTGCCTCGGATGAGCTATGGTTACTACGAGGTCAAATGCTTTCTGGCCACGCAGGCGTTCGATGCCGCTCGCCATTTTGAGGCGTTCCGGTTGCGGGCCTTGGCGCGGGATGGTGCCTTGGGGCTGGAAAGTCTCGGCCGGTTCAACCGGCGTATGGTAGAGATACGCGGCGGTTGGACAGAAGCGGCTCTGGCACTCTATATCGTGCGTGGAACGTTAACCCTGCTGCTCTACCGGTATGGTG
>JAPULM010000134.1 GCA_027294925.1 bacterium | reverse complement strand
GCCACGACCTTCTCACGGCGTTGGGACATGCTGTTCGTCGCCCAGCCGCAATTGGCTCACAACCAAGCATTGAAAGGTAAAAGCATTGCAGAGATTGCTGCGGCGCAAGGCAAAAACGTTCTCGATGCGTTTCTCGATCTCGCGCTGGAAGAAAAGCTGGAGACGGGCTTTGAGATCAACCAGATTAATGGTGATGATGAGGCCGTAGCCGAAATCCTGCGTAACCCGCATACATTGATTGGACTGTCTGACGCCGGTGCCCACGTCGTGTTTGACGCCGGCTACGGGTTCTGTACGCGTTTCTTAGGATACTGGGTGCGTGAGCGGCAGATTATGCCGTTGGAAGAAGCGGTACGCAAACTGACTTTTATGTCGGCCTCGGTCTTTGGCTTGTATGATCGTGGGTTGTTGCGGCCGGGCCTTGCCGCCGATATTACCATCTTCGATCCGGATACCGTCGCCGCATGCGATCCGCAAGTGGTTTACGATTTGCCCGGTGGTGGCCAGCGCTTGATGCAGCACGCCGATGGTATCCACTATACGATCGTCAACGGCAGTGTCTTAACGCAAAATGGTGAGCACACCGGCGCCTATCCGGGCCGTCTGCTGCGTAATGCCACTGTGCAGACGTAATTGCAACGATAAAAACCCAAGAACTTTTGATCATACGTTATCGCAAACGTGATCGTGAGATGGTTGTGCAGGAAATATGGCGGCGTGATCACCGGTCGCCGTGAGACAGAGGGTAAGACCTACGCGGATGTCGCGGTGTTTTGTGAAAAGGCTGACGGCAGCAAGATTATCGTCGGTACCGCAAGTGGGCTGGAAGATTAGTACGGCGTACCGCAATTACCCGATCATCCCATTTGACGGATATAATCTTCAGCTGCCGAGACATCTTCTTCGGAACCAATGAATAACGGTACTCGTTGGTGTAGCTCGTTGGGCTGAAGGCTTAGGATGTCTTCGCTCCCCGTACTCGCCCGCCCGCCGGCCTGTTGCGCCACGAACGCTAGTGGCGCTGCCTCGTAGAGTAGGCGAAGTTTGCCTGCCGGCGCCGCGGGATTGGTCATATCGGCAGGGTAAAGGAAAATACCGCCGATGAGCAGGGTGCGATGGAAATCGGCCACCAGAGTGCCAACATAACGTCCCTTATACGGTTTATTCCCCGGTCTTTTCATATCGTCGACATAGCGCTGCACACCCGGGCTCCAGGTATGGTAGTTCCCTTCGTTGGCACTGTAGATATCACCACGTTTCGGCATGGAGATGTTTTCGTGCGACAGGAGAAATTCACCCAGGCTTGGGTCAAGGGTAAAGCCATGCACGCCATGACCCGTGGTATAGACGAACATGGTGCTGGAGCCGTAGACAATATAGCCTGCTGCAATTTGCCGGTCACCGGGTTGTAAGAGATCCTCCGCCGTGCTATCAGCGCCGATGCTGATCTTACGGTGGATTGAGAAAATCGTACCGATGGTGATGTTAATGTCAATATTAGAAGAGCCATCGAGCGGGTCGAAGAGCACCGCATAATTGCCGCGTGGATGGCCGGCGCTGGGGAGAATGGGCTCCGCCGCTTCCTCTGACGCCATGATGCAGATATGTCCGCTGGCTTCCAGCGCTTCTAGCATGGTGTTGTGGGCAAACAAGTCGAGTTTGGTTACCTCTTCGCCCTGGACATTTTTATCACCTGTGAAACCCAAGATATTGACCAGACCGGCTTTACTAACCTCGCGAGCAATGACCTTGCCGGCCAGAGCGATTTGCATCAGTAAGCCGGTGAAATCTCCGGTTGCCCCCGGATAGTACCACTGTTGTTCCATAATATGTCGGGACAGCGTGATGCCGACTTTGCTCATGGGGAACCCTCCGTGGTAATATGACCTCAGGCCGTAACGTTTTCCATTTCGCTGCTATATTTGCCATAGCGTGCGGCGCCATTAAATTTAGCCCGCTTGAGAAAGAGTTGTTGCGCCTCGGATGCATTGGCGGTGTTGCCGTTCCAGGCTTCGAGTACCGGTCCTTGCAGCGCCCGGCCGTATGAGAAGCTGATCTGCCATGGATGGTCGCCTATCGCGTTCATCGCATTGAGATGCTCGGTCGCCTGTTTGGCGCTCTGACCACCGGAGAGAAAGACAATGCCTGGCATGGCTGCCGGGATTACCCGACGCAAGCAACGCAGCGTGGTCTCAGCCACTTCCTCCACACTAGCCTGTTGTGGACAATCCTTACCGGATAACACCATGTTTGGTTTGAGCAGCATACCTTGCAACGCCACCTGATGCTCGTGCAGTTGGGCAAACACCCGCTGTAAGGTTGTTAAGGTGACGGCCTCACAACGTTCGATGCGATGATCCCCGTCCATTAATACCTCAGGTTCGACGATGGGCACCAGTCCGGCTTCTTGTGACAGGGCGGCGAAGCGCGCCAGGGCATGTGCATTGGCATCGATGCAATAGGAGCTGGGGATATCGGGGCCAATGGTGATCACCGCCCGCCATTTGGTAAAGCGAGCCCCCAACTGCCGGTATTCTGCTAGCCGCTGGCGCAGACCGTCGAGCCCTTCGGTGACGGTTTCGCCTGGGAAAGCGGCAAGTGGTTTGGCGCCCGTATCGACTTTAATACCTGGGGAAATACCGCGTTGCTCAAGTAGCTGAGGGAAGGGGATACCGTCTTGGGTTGGCTGACGGAGCGTCTCGTCAAATAGAATAATGCCACTGATGTAGGCCTCGATACCTGGCGTGGTAAATAGAAGCTCGCGATAGGCACGGCGATTTTCTTCTGTTGAGGGGACGTTGATACTATCAAGGCGCTTTTGAATGGTTCCGGCACTTTCGTCCGCCGCTAGGATGCCTTTACCTTCTTGTACAAGTTCTTGAGCTATGGATGCCAGTTGGTCAACGTTCATCATCTCCTCCTTATTTTGTTGTCATGTCTCGCATAACGCCGGTTTGAGGTTTCTCCACGGGTTGTGGGGAAAACTTATTAATGTCTGCCTCTAACTTGAGGCAAAATCAATCTGAAGCGTAATTTGCTTATGGTTTAAGCATCCTGCCACTCGGCTTTCTGAGCACGCTGCTGCTTGAGCTGGCTGCGCCGTTTTTTCCCCTCGAGACGCTGTCGTTTTACTGCCTTGGGAATCGTTGTCTGGCGACGTACGGTGACGGGTGCGAGGGCGTCGCGAAGCAATGCTGCAAAGCGCTCGCTGGCGAGTTTGCGGTTAGCTGTCTGGCTGCGATGTTTTTGTGTCACCACGCGTAGCACGCTGTTTTTGCTGATGCGCGTCCCTAGGCGTGCCAAAATACGCTGTTTTTGCTTGTCTGAGAGACCTGGCGAGGCTGCAACGTCAAAATACAGTATGACTCGACTACTTACTTTGTTGACGTGTTGCCCGCCTGGCCCGCCGCTGCGTGAGGCGGTAAAGGTTATCTCGTGCTCGGGAATCGATAAGCGCTCTGTAATCTGAATCATGGATGCAATCCAGCTGATGATTTTCGATTGCGGTTCGCCGTATAAGCATAGCCGATATGCGGCGACAAGGCAGGCATTTTTTGTCGGGACGAATAAGGGGTTGGATGAGGCGGGACGCTGTACTAAGCGGTTTCCCAATCCCAGAGTTCGCGGTGTTCGGCAGCAAAGACCTGGGCATATAGGTTGGCAATCCACTGCTTGCCTTCCTGCGTGACGCGTAGATGACAAAGGGCGTCTTGAATATAGTGGTTTACCACGTTCCAAAAAAAAGCGGGGTAATCTTCACGAAGATCGTCCGGTGTTTGGTAGCCCAGTTGAGCATTGACACCTGTTTCTTCGAACTCGGCAAACAGGGCAGGGAATTTGCGCGTGTGTTGCGGATCGGCCAGCTGGCCAATTAAATCAGCTGCCCGCACCAGGCCCGGATAGTCCGCGGTACCTTGGTGATCGTTATCATTGGGTACGGGGAAGCGGGTGCGCTCAATGTTGTTGGCGATGGTCTCTGCATCAATAATCGGATGGTCGCCAAATCGCTCATGAATAAAACACTTACCACGGTCCACATGATAGGGTGTTAAAAAAGCATCCGTGGCGCCGCGGGGAAACGTGATGGTGGTAGGGCTGGCATCGATGCTGTAGACGCCGTCACCGTCGCCCCGGCAGACGCCGCGCACATAGCCAATGTCGTGACAGAGGAGAGAAATAATAAAGTGCAACCAATCTCGCGGTGTAACCTGTCCCTGGCGCAAATGCTTTCCTTTGAGAATTTCCTGTCCCACCAGCGTTACCATAACGGTGTGTTGAACGTCGTGATAGAGGGCATCGCTGTTGGCGATGTTCTCCAGAGCCATATGTCCGGCCCAGCCGATGATACCGGCGTAGTGGGGCTCGAGCTGACCGTAGGTGTGCCCATAATCTTGCCGCAGACGTTTTACGAAGGTGTCAATGAGTAAGGTTGTTGCATTGAACATGCGGCCTGCTTTCTCACAAAGGCAAAATGCCATGTATACGCTTGACGATATCACTGTGGACCAGAAGGTCATACGTCTCGCCTGGCTGAAAGTTCTTATCCTACATCATCAAAGGCAAATTCTGTGCCAGTCTGGAAACGGTGCGTTATTGGATGGACAAAAACATTTTTTTATAATATGTTACAAGCTTTAATAAGGTTTGTAGGTGGTGTCTTTCTGGTCTATACTGTCGAGGTGACGGCGCAATTGATGTCATTATGATAATATCTGATTGATATGGACGCAATGCACAGCCAAGCCCAGGCGCGTTTAGCCAGTCTCATCGAGATCAACCAGTTATTGATGCGTACGGTTGACCCTGAAGAAGTCTTGCAGGTTATTCTTACGTCTGCGATACGGTTGTTTGGGGTTGAAGGCTGTAGTCTTGGATTACTAGATGATGCCGGTCAGTATTTGGCCTTCGTGGTGATGGAGGGCGCGGCACAGACTGACGCCTTTCGGGTGCCGCTTGGTCAAGGTATTGCGGGTTGGGTCACGCAGACCGGGGAAGGCATTATCAGCAATGACGTATTGCAAGACCCACGCTGGTTTGGCGGTATTGATCAGCAGAGTGGTTTTACCACGCGTTCAATTCTGTGTGCACCACTTAAACAGCATGATCGAGTCGTTGGCGTTATCGAGGCATTGAACACCACCAAACCGGGCGCCTTTACGGCTGAGGATCTGGAGTTACTGACGGCTTTTGGTGGCCTGGCTGGTACAGCCATTGGCCAGACACAAGTCTTTTCTCGCGTCCACAATGCCAGGGCTGCTTTTCAAGAAGTGGTGCAGGATCGGTATCGTTTGGTGCATGGCGCCAGCGTGGCCATGCAGGAGGCTCTGCGCCTGGCGCATACGGTTGCGCCGACAGGCACCACGGTGCTGCTGCTAGGTGAAAGCGGTACAGGTAAGGAGGTGGTGGCGCGCGCCATTCATCAGTGGAGCCCGCGCGCTGAGCATCCGTTTGTCGCGGTGAACTGCGTTGCGCTGACGCCGGATCTGCTGGCCAGTGAACTTTTCGGACATGAAAAAGGCGCTTTTACCGGTGCGGTAGTCCAGAAAAAAGGCAAGTTCGAAGCTGCTGAAGGCGGTACGGTCTTTCTTGATGAAATCGGCGATCTGGCGCCGGACTTGCAAACCAAGCTGCTACGTGTCCTTCAGGAGCGAGAATTCCAGCGGGTTGGTGGCTTGCGGGACATCCAAGCCAATGTGCGTATTCTGGCGGCAACCAACCGCGATTTGCGCCAGGCCATGCAACGTGGCGCGTTCCGTGAGGATCTCTATTACCGGTTGAATGTTGTTGCCATCACGTTGCCTCCGCTGCGCGAACGTAAAGAGGACTTGCAATCTCTCGTTGAGCACTTCCTCGATCAATATTGCCGCGAGGTTGGGCGCTCGCGTCTACCCATCGAGCCGGATGCCATGGTGTTGCTCCAAACTTACCTGTGGCCGGGCAATGTGCGCGAATTGCAAAATGCTATGGAGCGGGCGGTGGTGCTGGCGCCAGGTCCATCCATTAGCGTGGGGGATCTGCCGGCTGAGATTCGCCAGGTGCCTGATATGGCGGCCGTTGCGACTCGCTTCGCGGCGCTTGATCCCTCGCTTCCCCTGGCCGAGGCGCTTAACGCCTTTAAGCGCACTTGGGTGCTGCAGGCCTTAGAGGAAGCCGATGGCAATCAAAGCCAGGCGGCCAAACGCCTGGGCCTACCCCCATCTAATCTCAGCCGCTTGCTCCGCACGCTGGGTTTGAGGTGAAGGAGAATCATCCATATGAACTTGAGCGCCTACGGCAAGAGGGTGTGGTGTAAGCGATGACAGCGACGAATCATGACAGGCTTGAGGGGGCGCTAGACGGTGTGCGTGTCTTGGATCTGGCAGAGCCGTTGGGGGCTTTCGCGGGCCGTATGTTGGGCGATCTTGGCGCCGATGTGATCAAAATTGAGCCGCCTGGGGGAGACCCGTCGCGTCACTTGTCCCCGTTTGTCACCTGTGGCCAGACGCGTCTCAGCTTGCCTTTTGTCCACGCCAATGTGAATAAACGCAGTATTATCCTCGATCTCGACCAACGACATGATCAGGAGCATTTTCGGGCTCTGGCTGAGCAGGCCGATGTGGTGGTGAGCAGCGCAGGTCTGGCCGTCTGGGCGGCTCGGGGTATTGATCTGGAGCAACTGGACAAGTTTTATCCGCGTCTGGTCTGGCTTTCGTTCTCGGCCTTTGGGCTCAGCGGTCCCTACAGCTCATATATAGGTAATAATATTGTTTCTGAGGCGATGGGAGGGCTATCCTATATACAGGGTGACGATGCCAAGCCGCCCTGTGTGTCGCCTTGCGAGCAAGGCGTCTATTTGGCCAGTCTGCGTGCGGCTTGTGGCGTTCTGATGGCCTTATGGGAGCGGCGTGCCAGTGGACGTGGACAGCTGGTCGAGGCATCCGTGCATGAGGTACTCGCTAACCTCTATTTTTTGCTGCTGAATTATGGCATGTGGAGCGACATCCCATACCGCATTGGGGCCAGCAATTTTATGCCGCCGAATGGTTACTATCCTTGCCAGGACGGCTATGTGTTTATCGCTGCCCTGATGCCGGGCTTATGGGAGAAGCTGGTCGAATGTGTGGGCGATCCCCGGCTGGCGGATGACGCCTTACGGGATGCGGACTACCGCAACGAGCATCCTGAGTTGGTCGACCCGATTTTGCGGGAGTTTACGGCGCGCTTTGATTGTTGGACGCTGACCAAAGAGCTGCAGCGCTGTGGGGTGCCGGCCGCGCCGTGGTCGACCGTGGCGGATGTGGCGTCGAATGAACACTTGAACGCCAGAGGCTTTTTTATTGATTTCGAGCAACCTCCCTTTGGCCAACTACGCAGTTGCGGTCCGATGTTTCGCGCTTCGGCGTCTCCCTTGCGGATTCGGCGTCCTGCACCGTGTCCCGGGGAGCATCAACAGGAGGTGTTGGCCGAGGTTGTCTCGCAGCCGAAACGTGAGCCTGTGCAGCCGCTTTCGGGGACGCGTCGCGGTCTCCCCCTAGAGGGCATTCGTATTCTTGATCTCAGTCGCGCCTGGGCCGGTCCGTATGGGACCCGCTACCTGGCGGATTTCGGCGCCGACGTCATCAAGGTGGAAAGCGGGGAATTTTCGAACCCACGCCAGCCGGACGATCCAAGCTATGGTGAGGTCAATCGCAACAAACGCCCCATCACATTGAATTTTCAGTTACCTGAAGGACGAGAACTGCTCAAACGGTTGGTCGCTATTTGCGATGTTGTGGTGGAGAACTTCAGTCCTCGTGTGATGGTTAAATATGAACTGGACTACGACCATCTACTGGAGGTGCGTCCGGATCTTATTATGGTTGCGCTGCCGGGTTTTGGTCGTAACGGACCACATAGTCGTTTTGTTAGCTTCGGTGGACCGCTAATGGCCTATACCGGCATGTCGCAGCTGTGGGGCTACCCGGATTCGCCGCCGGACGCCCGCGTCAAAGTGGCGCAACCGGATTATATTTCGGCGGCAACCCAGGCTTTGGCTGTCACCTCAGCTTTGCATCATCGCGCTCGCACGGGAGAGGGACAGTATATCGAGATCGCGCAAGTGGAGGCCGCCATCGCTTCCTTGCAACCTGCTTATCTGGACTATTTTGCCAATGGTACGGTGGCGCAACCCAGAGGCAATCGCGACCCTAACGCGGTGCCGCAGGGCTGCTACCCCTGTTTGGGGCATGAAGCCTGGTGTGTGATTAGCTGTACCACCGACGCCCAATGGCGAGCCATGGCGAGGCTGCTTGGGGATGAGGGGTTGGCTGACGACCCCAGTCTGGCAAGCGCAGCAGACCGCTGGGCGCGACATGATGAGCTTGATGAGGTAATCAGCGCCCGGACTCGAGAGTGGCGACCACACCAACTCATGCGTGAGTTGCAAGCCGTTGGTGTTCCGGCTGGCGTGGTGCAGACAGCGGAGGACCTCTGGCGCGATGTGCAGTTGCGCGCCAGAGATTATACGGTCATGATGGAACACCCCGGGCTTGGTAGGGTTGAACATCCTGGCATGTCGGTACGGTTACATGCCACGCCGGGCCAGATTCAACACCCGGTGGGACGACTGGGCGAAGCGAACGAGGCGGTTTTCCGTGGTCTGTTAGGTCTTTCGACAGATGAGATTACCCGGCTTGCCGAGGCCGGGGTCATCGCTTAATCTTGCTTATCCTACTCTGCCTGCCGCTCTATTTTCGTTGAGCAGAAAACGCCGCATGTGTTCAGCGAATTTTATTCCCGAGTCGTTTTTGGGCTCATTACCCAACACTTCTCGGGCACTGAGGAGCAAAGGGAAAATCGGGAAGCAACAGTGGCAAAAAGCCTCTTCAAAGAGAAAGCGTTTTGGTTTGTCATCCTGCTGAGCATGATCTTCTTTTCCGAGCCGCTGTTTACCGGAAAAACGTTTTATGTTCGTGATACTACCTTACAAGTGTTGCCGCAGCATCAGGCCCTATTTGGTCGTCTCGCGGAACAGGGGATTCCCCTGTGGAATGACGGTTCCCATGGCGGGCAGCCATCCTTAGCCAATCTTACCTTCGCGCCTCTATATCCGTTGCATGTTTTGTATCTCTTTCTGCCGTTTCTTTACACCTTCAATTTGCTCACTGTACTCCATCTTATCGCTTGTCCAATAGCCGCTTATATCTGTGCTCGAAGTATGCGTTACGAGCCCAGCTCAAGTTGCGTTGTCGCTCTCATTTTCGGCCTGTGTGGCTACACGCTTTCGCTTGCTAATCTGCTCACCATCTTACGAGGAACGCCGTATATACCGCTGCTGGTGGCGCTGTGGCATTTACGCTTGGATACAGGGAAGACAGGCTGGTTTTTACTAAGCGTTGTGGCAGGTACGATGCAGGTGTTGGCAGGCGCCCCGGATGCCTGCGGCATCACCATGTTGTTTCTATTGGTTTGGAGCCTCGCTTATCCCTACTCCCGGGGCACGTGGCGCACGCGTATTGGGCTATGGGTTTTTCTCGCCATGTGTGTTTACGGCCTGGCCGCCGTCCAGCTTGTACCGACGGCTGAAATGGCATCGTGGTCGGCACGCTCACCTGGGGTTGGCTTTGACAACTTTACGAAATGGTCACTGTACTGGAGTCGGCTACCAGAAATCATTTTCCCGGCCTTTTGGATGAACTATAGCGACGGTTCGGCGCAGGCCCTATGGGGGTGGACATTTACCGAAGAGCATTTCCCTTTTATTTTAAGTATCTACTTTGGCGCCGTAAGTCTTTTCCTGGCATTGGTTGGCGGGTTGCACCGAGCAAACCGTGAATTCCTTCCCAGACGATTGCGCTATACGCTACTTGGCGTGTGGATGGGTTGTTTATTACTTTCTCTAGGGCGTTTTGCTCCATTTTCGCTCTTTAAGTTTCTCTATCACTACGTCCCACTGATCACGATTTTTCGCTTTCCGGTCAAATTTCTTCTTGGTGGCCTTTTGCCGTTAGCGCTTTTGGCGGGCTACACCTGTGAGCAGTATTTCGGAAC
>JAPULM010000133.1 GCA_027294925.1 bacterium | reverse complement strand
GGGTTGATCCGGGTTCAACGAACCTGGACGGCCTGCGCTACGGCAAAATTTGCATCCTGGCCGATGCTGACTCAGATGGGGCTCACATCGCGACCCTGCTGTGCGCCCTATTTCTGAAACATTTCCGACCATTGGTTGAAGCCGGTCATATCTACGTCGCGATGCCACCTCTGTACCGTGTTGATATCGGTCAGCACATCTTTTACGCCCTCGACGACGGCGAGCTACGGAATGTCTTGGATCGCGTTAAGGCTGACAAACTCAAGGGCAAGACGATGGTGCAGCGTTTTAAAGGCCTGGGCGAAATGAACCCTATGCAGTTGCGTGAAACCACCATTAATCCCGACACCCGCCGTCTGGTCCAACTCACCATTACAGAGGATGACGATACCACTTCACTAATGGATATGATGCTGGCCAAGAAGCGAGCTGCCGACCGTAAGGTATGGCTCGAACGCAATGGGGACTTGGCGGAGGTTTAGCGTAAGGTCATGATCATGCAGACGATGACATACACAACGAACAATGTCGAACGCTTACCGCTTAAAACGTACACCGAAAAAGCCTACCTGTCTTATTCCATGTCCGTCATCTTAGACCGTGCCCTGCCTCATATCGGCGATGGTCTCAAGCCTGTACAACGGCGCATCGTTTATGCGATGTCGGAACTTGGACTGTCGGCCCAGGCCAAGCACAAAAAGGTAGCGCGAACGATCGGTGACGTGATCGGCAAATTTCATCCACACGGTGAAACGGCATGCTACGAAGCGATGGTATTGATGGCCCAGCCGTTTTCCTATCGCTATCCCCTGGTCGACGGACAGGGCAACTTTGGCTCCCCGGATGATCCGAAATCCTTTGCCGCCATGCGTTATACCGAAGCACGCTTAACCCCTTTTGCTGATCTCCTGCTGGGCGAGATCGGACAAGGCACCGTCAATTGGATGGCAAATTTCGACGGCACCTTACAGGAGCCGGCCGTACTACCGGCGCGCCTGCCGCATGTACTGCTGAACGGCGTAACCGGTATTGCGGTCGGCATGGCAACCGATATTCCGCCGCATAACCTACGAGAAGTCGCCTCTGCCTGCATTCATCTGATCGACCAACCTGAGGCGACTGTCGAAGAACTGTGCGCGCATATTCAGGGACCTGACTTCCCCACTCAGGCCGAGATTATTACCCCGCGCGAGCAAATCATACAGACCTATCAAAACGGTACCGGTAGTATTCGCATGCGAGCACGCTATAAAGTTGAAAAACAGGATATTGTCATTACAGCGCTACCCCACCAAACCTCAGGTGCCAAAGTTTTGGAGCAAATTGCCGCCCAGATGCAGGCCAAAAAACTCCCCATGGTGGACGATCTGCGCGATGAATCGGATCATGAGCAGCCGACGCGATTGGTCGTCAGTATGCATTCGGCCCGCAACGATGCCGAGGCCATCATGTCGCATCTATTTGTCACGACGGATCTAGAGCGCAGCTATCGGGTCAATTTGAACATCATCGGGCTTGATCAGCGGCCGCAAGTCAAAGATTTGCGTACCCTGTTGCACGAGTGGCTGACCTTCCGCCAAGATACCATCCGCAAACGTCTCCAACACCGTCTTGACCAGGTGGCTCGCCGCCTGCACATCCTCGATGGGTTACTCATCATCTTCCTCAACATTGACGAGGTGATCGCGATCATTCGCAATCAGGATGAACCCAAGTCAGCGTTGATGGAACGCTTCGGCTTGAGCGAGCTACAGGCAGACGCTATTCTGGATCTGCGCTTGCGGCGCTTGGGCAGATTGCAAGAAATCGAAATTCGTAAAGAGCAACAGGCGTTAGACACAGAGTGCACCCGTCTCGAAAAAGTTCTCGCCTCTCCACAATGTTTGAAAACATTACTCAAAAATGAAATTCGGCAAGATGCTGAGCAATTCGGCGATGACCGGTGCTCACCCTTGGTAACGCGGCAGGCTGCGCAGGCGTTGGACGAAAGAATCTTGGTGACGAATGAACCGATAACGGTTGTTCTATCCGAAAAAGGTTGGGTGCGTGCTGCCAAGGGGCATGATATTGATCCAACAGCCCTGAATTACAAAGCCGGCGATAACTTTGCCGTTGCCAAAAAAGGGAAAAGCACCCAGCTCGCGGTCTTCCTTGACAATACAGGGCGTAGTTATGCCTTACCGGCTCACACCATGCCTTCGGCAAGATCGCAAGGTGAACCACTGACCGGCCGTCTAAGCCCGCCGGATGGGGCTTCTTTCGTGGCTCTGATGATCGGTGACCCGGAGGATTTGTATGTCCTCGCAACCGATGCAGGCTATGGCTTTGTCGTGGCGCTCGGCGATCTCCATACGCGTCAACGAGCGGGTAAAGTCGTCCTCACCGTACCCGTCAACAGCCACATCTTATCACCCGCGCTGATTCATCAAAATGATACCCTGTCTGACCTGGTGGCCGTTATCTCCAATAGCGGCCGTCTACTTGTCTTTCCGTTGGCACAACTGCCCCGCCTCAGTAAAGGCAAAGGGCACAAGCTGATGGGTTTGTCATCACGTGACCCTAACGAAACGGTCGTTGCCCTAGCCTGTTTTCCAGCCGGCCATCCGTTGACCCTGCACTGCGGCCAGCGTCATTTAACCCTCAAACCCACTGAGGCAGAACACTACACCGGGGCCCGTGGGCGACGCGGCGCCAAACTGCCACGCGGTTTTCAGCGTGTGGATAGAGTGGCAGGGGTGAACTAGAATATTTCTTTAAACACATAGACGACCACGCCGGTTGTGGCATCGTTATCCATATAGATATAGCCGGTGCTTAGCATCGCTTTCAAAACCCGGTCTACCTCGGCAAAAGATACCCCGGTTTCGATCACGCCATCGGTTACAGACAGGCGTCCACCGTGTCGTTTAGCTGCCTTGAGAAGGCCGAGCATCAAATCATCATCCGACAAACTGGGTTTAATAAGCTTCTTGACGGTCTCGCGCCATGCCGTCTTCGCATGCCCCGTTTCACGATTCAGCCAATCATGCAAGCCGCGCTTCAGGACCTCCATCTCGCGTTGCAATTCTCCACTTAGCGTTTCTGTTTGGTTTTGCAGTAACAGGTTTGCAATGCGAACTTGCCGAGGTAGGGTAAAAAAATCGACAATCCATCCAACCATAAACAGACCACCGGTTACCATATACAATAACCCCACTAATGGGCGACCGAGATAAAACTTATATACCCCTAGCGGTCCGCCAAACAACCATAACAGGTAGGAAAACATTAACGATTTCATCGACGCTGCCTTCTCATGCATGCCCAGCCGCAAGAATAATGTAATTATGACGAGGATGGCACACCCTGCACAAGATGGCTTGCCAGACGTTGCTAGAAATCTCACACTGTGGCATGATTCACTCCCATAATTTGATACAACCCGATATCATATTTCCTGAGAACGTCATGTCATTAATTATTTTTTACTAACTGCACAAACTCAGATCGGACAAACTGCAAGGAGATGTTTGTATGCGTATGAGCCGGTTGTTTAGTCAAACCTTACGTGATGTACCAAGTGAAGCAGATATTGCCAGCCATCAGCTCTTATTGACGGCGGGGCTGGTACGCCCGCTAGCAGCTGGTATTTACAGCTACCTGCCACTCGGCAAACGCGCCTTGAACAAAATTGAAAACATCATCCGGGCAGAGATGGACGCCATCGGCGGGCAAGAAATTTCCATGCCCGTTGTTCAGCCGGCAGACATTTGGAAGCAAACTGGGCGCTGGTATCAAGTCGGACCTGAAATGGTGCGTTTCAAAGATCGCGCCGAGCGCGACATGGTATTAGGCATGACGCATGAAGAAGTCGTTGCCGACCTTATCCGACAAGAAATTCGCTCCTATCGTCAGCTGCCTTGCCTATTGTATCAGATTCAAACCAAGTTCCGTGACGAGCCACGCGCCCGTGGCGGCTTGATTAGGACGCGCGAATTCACCATGAAAGACAGTTATAGCCTGGACGCAGATTGGCAAGGGTTAGATACACAGTATCGGGCCCATTATCAGGCCTACTTTAACATCTTTAACCGCTGCCATCTGCCCGTTATTGCGGTACAATCCGATGTCGGCATGATGGGTGGACAAATGGCCCATGAATATATGTATCTGACCACTATCGGTGAAGACAGCCTCGTTTTGTGTGATGCATGTGGCTATGCGGCCAATCGTCAGGTGGCGCGGGTTCGCAAGCCAACGCCGCGGCCTGAAAATCCGCGTCCGGCAGAGAAAATCGCCACACCTGGCGTCGAAAGCATCGAGGCTCTCGCTCGCTTTCTCAACATTCCCGCCAGCCAGACGGCAAAAGCGATTTTCTTTGTCGGTAACGTCCCGAACAGCAATGGAAAAGATGGCGAGCGCCAACGGCTGATTTTTGCCGTCGTGCGTGGCGATATGGAACTGAATGAAACCAAACTATCAAATGTGCTCGGTGCTAGCGAAATTCGCCCGGCTCAGGAGGACGAAATTCGGGCTATCGGTGCAGAACCTGGCTATGCCTCTCCAATTGATCTCAATCAAGATGGCGCCATCATTGTGGTTGACGATTTAATTCCGCTATGCGCCAATCTCGTTGCGGGGGCCAACGAATCGGGCTATCACCTGATGAATACCAACTATGGCCGTGATTACCAGGCGACACTGGTGGCGGATATCACCGTTGCTGGCGATGCAGACGCCTGTGTGCAATGTGGTGAACCTCTACATACCTCGCGCGGCGTTGAGGTTGGTAATATTTTCAAACTGGGAAGCATATACAGCGACGCTCTCGGCGGCGCTTATTTAGACCGAGATGGAGTTGAAAAACCGGTCATTATGGGGTCTTACGGTATCGGTAGCGGGCGTCTTTTATCTTGCATTTTGGAAGAACACCATGATGACTTTGGCATTTGTTTCCCGATCAGCGTGGCGCCCTACCATGTCTATTGTGTTGCCATGACCCATCGCGCCCCGGAGGTAGCTGAGGTGGCCGAACGTCTATACCACGAGGCATGGGCGCAAGGGGTAGAGGTACTGTTGGACGACCGTGACACAACACCCGGGGTCAAATTCAACGATGCCGACCTCATTGGACTGCCCTTGCGTGTGACGATAGGCCCTCGTTCATTGAAAGCCGGCGGGGTCGAATTAAAATATCGTGGCGGTGATGAAACGCAGATCATCCCGCTTGATGATATGGTCACGGTCCTCAAAGCCGAAGTCGAAAAACGTCTTGCTGAAAGCCGCTCACGAGCGCTTGAGGTTTCCTTCCCGGACTAATGACGTCGACCCGTGATCGTCGCCTATTGCCTGGACGGCGAACTGGCTGGCAGCGCGCCGATTTCGGTATCTTGCTGTAGCAAGCCATGTCGATATATATAACTCTCAAGGGTGGGGGATAAAAGATCAGCTTTCAGAGCAACGGCCTGTTCAAACTTTTTGACCGCTTCCCGATGTTTCCCCAAACGTTCTAAAGCCGTACCCCAGTTATGCAACGTCTCGGCACGGTTGATGTGGTCTGGCGCCAATGCGAGGGCCTGCTGAAATTTCAGCACAGCTTGCGCAGGTTGTCCTGCTCTGGACAGTGCCGAACCCCAATTGACAATGGCGTTGAAATGCTTGGGATTTGCAACAACAGCCTGCTCAAATCGTTCAGCCGCCTGACGGAATTTGTCTAACGCTGCCTGTCGTTGCCCTGAGACTTCTAACCCTACACCGGCTTCATAGGCTGTCCGCCCTGCTTGATACGCCTGCGCATCAGCTGATGCGTTGAGGGTAGCATTGACTTGTGGCGGTGACTCAGCAACCGCCGGAGCGGCTGCTGTTAGGGGCTCGCTTTGCTTTACTCGTTCCACAGACGGCGTCTCGACCTGGGCGTCGCCCCCGGTTTGTTTGGCCCCTTGACAGGAAAGTAACGTCAATCCAATCAACAACAACATACTTCCTGGCCACAACTTTGACATGCCACCCTCCGTTAGAGATTGTCTGAAAATCTTCCTCCCCCCCTTTGAAAAGAGGGATAAAGAGGCTCCGCATGAACGTTAAGACGGCTTCTTACTGATACTGCATAACGCTGCAGGCTGCACGTAAGGCATGCACACCGTCAAGAGCAGTGACGCCCTTAATCGCATCCCGGATCAGTGTTGCAAGGCGCTCCATATCCGCTTCTCGCATCCCATAACGCGTCATCTCTTGGACGCCAATCCGTAGACCGGATGGGTTCCGAGGCTCCGAATCCCATGGCAACATATTGTAATTGACAATAATGTCATTGGCTTCTAGGCGCTGTGCAACCGCGACACCACCGCCATAGTCGGAAACATCAAGCGCTATCTGATGACTTTGCGTATACCCGAAATCGCGCCCTTCAACCCGAATGCCCTCTTCATCAAGCGCCTTCCCTAGAGTTTTAGCATTTTGCACGATCTGTGACGCGTAGGCCGTCGCGTGTTGGCGCATTTCTCGAATTGCGACGAGAAGCGCTGGTAACGTATGGAGGTGGTGATTGCTAGACGAGCCTGGGAATACCCCGCGATCAGCAGGTGGCCAAAATTTGCGCGCCCCTTCCTCATCAAGATCGGCCAGAATGACGCCCCGTTGGGGCCCAGGAAACGTTTTATGCGTACTTGCCGTCATCCACGTCGCCCCTTCACGCAACGGGTGTTGAAATTCCCCGCCGACAATCAAACCAAACACATGGGCGGCATCGTATAAAATTGGGATGTTACGATCGCGGCATAATTCGGAAAATTCCCTTACCGGTTCCGGAAAAAGGATTAAACTTTTCCCAAGAACAATAAGCCGAGGCGCCACTTGGTCAATGAGATCGAGACCTTTTTGCACATCAAGATGGTATTGATCCTCGGTAAGCGGAAAATAGTGCAAGGGAATATGACTTGCCGCATTGAGATTCAGCGACTGTCCACGCTTTTGGATGCGCCGACCAAACACCCCGAAGGTGTTGTGACTAATATGTCCCCCAGCCGCGGTTGAATTGACCAATAGACAATCGCCACCTCGTAAATAGCCCAGTGCAATCGCCGTATTAGCGGCATTGCCGCTTATTGGACGAACATCCGCTTGGCGGCAATGCACGAGCGCCAACAGCTCCTCTCGCGCCATCGTTTCAATCTGGTCAATATGCTGGGTCCCTTGATAGTAGCGTTTGACTTCATCGCCCTGATTGGGGTGACCTTCCGCATAGCGGGCCATAAAATCTGAGTTCTGTATATCACGCACGGCCCGACTTTGAGCATTTTCACTGGCAATCAAGTTGATGCTCCGTTGGCCACGCCACGCCTCTTGGGCGTCAACAATATGAGCAATATCAGCAATGTCTACCGGCATGACGAAGGGGGCTGGTCGCGGTACGACGACGGTGGATGGCAGGATGTCGAAAGACCGGATCGCGATCGGCCGACGCGGCCCGAGGGGGCTACGCCCCGCGAA
>JAPULM010000132.1 GCA_027294925.1 bacterium | reverse complement strand
TCACCTCGCCCCGCAGCCAGGATTACCACCGGTAATATTCCCGGTGAGACGGACAGTGGGACAGAGCGCTTCGGCATGATATTCTCCTCTCAAAGACCGCTGAGCGACCTCTGCTTTAACTTTGGTATACGCGTAGGAACTTATAGAGGGCGATGCGGTCCACCTCTAAGTCAAGGGTAGCTATCGCGTCGAATCCTACCAGCATGAGCGCCACACACGCAACGAGAACCATAGGGGTCAACCTCCGACCATCGGAGCGTCCTCGAGGCGGCGTATCAGGTGCGCGATGTTGTCGCTCTCGTACTGAAAGGGGTCCTCACACTTGACCCAGAGATTGAGCAGGTAACCGATGCGGATATAGTTCCAGTCGATCTCATATGGAATCCGCCTCAGGTTGGCGAATTTGATCAGATCGCCCCGCAGCTTGGCCCGGGTGTCGGGCGGGGGATCAACCATGGCCGCCTCAATTTGCGTCTCCGTGGCGATGCGCGCCACCCGTCCCTGGCGCTCCAGCAGGTAGTAGGGCCCCTTCGAGCGCCGAATATCGTGGTACTGCAAATCGAGCATCAGCAGGCGGTCGGCGGTGGCCGTGGGTGAGCGCTGGCTGCGTGCCGCATATGCCATGAGCAGGTAGCGCTTGATTACCCAGTCGATCTCCTGGTGGAGCTGCCCGGGGTCCTCGGCAAGGGCGGTGAGAACGTGTTCCCATTGACGCAGAAGGTCCGCCACCGTCGCACTCACCGGGCGGGTACTGTAGTAACGATGCGCCAAATCCAGGTACGCCTGCTGCAACTCCAGGGCCGAATACTGCTGGCCGTTCTGCAAGGGCACCGTCTTGCGGCAGGTGAGATCGCGCGAGATGGCTTTGAGCGCCTGAACCGAGTTGCAGAGGGCAAAATCCGGCGGGATGAAACCGTCCTCAATCATCTCCAGCACGATCGCGGTGGTCCCCACCTTCAAATAGGTGGTCAGCTCGGACATATTTGCTATCACCGACGATGATGTGCAAGCGGCGGTATTTGTCCTTGCTGGCATGCGGTTCATCACGGGTGTCGACGATACTGCGCGCGTTCGTCGCCGTACCGGCGACCGTCTTGCGGATATAGCGTGCCCGCTGGGACAGGTGGAAGACCGTGCCACCCCGGGTGCGGTGCACCTTGCCGGCGCCCGTGAAAATCTGGCGGCTGACCAGGAACGGGATCAGCCGTTCAGCCATGACGGCAAAATCGACCGTTCGATCCGCCAGGTAGTTTTCATGACAGCCGTAGGTGTTGCCGGCAAAATCGGTGTTGTTTTTGAACAGGGCTACCTCGCCGTGCATGCCCTCGTCCTAGATTTTGCGCTGGGCATACTGGACGCAGGTCTCCAGGAGACGTTCGCCCGCTTTGTCGTAGATCACCACGTCTTTCGGACTGGTACACTCGGGCGTGGCATATTCAGGATGGCTGCCGGTATCCAGATGGAAGCGGGCGCCATTTTCCAGAAATACGTTCCAAAAGTCCGCCGCTGTGCTAAACTGTGCAAACAGGTACGGCACCACCCTGGACACCGGGAGGGCGCACCGGCCCCGCGAGGTCAAGGTAAGACCAAACTCCGTTTCCAATCCAAGGATTCGCTTTTTCATATAAGAACGCTGCCCGCGCAGGTCCGACGTGTTCCGCTCGGGAGGCCAGCGTGCAACAGAGGGCTAGGACCAGCGACACACGCAAGTGCGCTGTTCGCGGTCGCTGCACCGGAGGCGGTCATGCCGCGTCTTATCATCGCCATGGCTATCCTTGTAGGCCTGTTTGGTGTGTCTGATGGAGCGTCACAGCAAGCGGCTCCCGTATCGGTGCAACAAATCGAGGCGGTAATCGAAACCTATGGCAAGCCAGCCATTATCCGCTTCATTGTCAAACAAACATCTGGGCGAATTACGCTGCGCATAGGCGATGAAGTCCGCACGTTTTACGGCATCCCTGATCCGCTGTACGTCACGCCGCACACCATACACATCGACTTGAACGACCTGGGAGTGACAGATGGTGATCTGAAACAGTTCTTACAGAAGTCACAGAAGAACACGCAACGATAACGTGTGGAGCACCGAATTGTAGAGAAAAACCATGCGCGCCACAAACGAAAAAAGTTGACCTGCCGCGTCGACGCGCGACAGAGGTGGCGGGGCAGTCATGGAGAGCGGAGGGGAGGGACACCCGTATGGACCCATTCGATCAGGTAATCTATTTGCGCGAGCTGTGTGTGCAGTGTGATTTTGCCGCCCAGGCGTTCGACCACCTGCTCGATGTGCTGCCACACCTCGATGGGTGTCGCCATCGTGAAGATACCGTGCTCCGTGCCATCCATAGTTTTCTCGGGCATGCGTGTAATGTGTTGTGCTTGCTGTGGCCGTCTGATTCCGTGTCCATGTGGGGCAACGCAGGCACGGCAGCACGGGTATGGCGTGCGCGCAAGCGCGGCGAGGGCTTGCGCGATCTACTGGGGTTGCCTCCCGAGCCTGCGCAGCATGAGCTGGGACAACACGCCCTGCGCCAGCATCTGGCGCCCTTCGACCAGCGGCTCGATGCCCTCCTCGCACGGTGTCCTGCGCTAGATGCCGATCGCGTCGTTGCCCCGCAGGACGGTGGTGAACATCTGCAGGAACCGCAGGTCTTGCGATACTTTGCCACCGATACGCTGGAGTTTATCTTCGGGGATGAGGCATATTTGCTGCATCCCATGGCGCTGGCGCTGGCCGCGGTCAACAAAAAGGCGGAAGCGGCGCTAGCGGTGCTGTTTGAGCCTCCGAAACGTCTTCTCAAGCCGTAACGGTTTTCGCCTCCCGAGTGGCACTGTCAGTGGCGGGCACGGGGGTAGAAGAGGGGCTCGGCGTAGTGCGTGTCAAACCGCAGTACGCCGTGAGATACGCGCTGTCCGCCAATGAATCCACGCAGACTGCTCGTCTGCCGGGAGGCTATCGACACACCCCAGGGGAGCGCCGTAAACTAAAATCTCAAGCGGGCCATTATATGGGGAAGAAGTCTAGGTGGGTCTTGCTGGTGGGCATGGCACAGGGAGTGGCGTCAATGAGGGGTTCCGTTGTGCGTCGGGTTATGGGGGTGGCGATACTGGCTTTGCTCGGTGGCGGTGCGAAACAGGTGGCGAGGCTCACCCCTCCCTCGAATGACTCCGCCACACCGCTCTCCCGGGTTGAGTCACCTCATGAAAAGCAAGTATTGGAGCCGCCACCGGACCTGTTCGGCTGCATCCAGCTACAAGATGTTCCCCTGTTCGAGGTCTATGTCACCTTCAAGCAGGAGGGACAGCGCCCATAGACGACGTTGACGGATGCCAACGGGTGCTATCAGTTCAACGATGTCCGCTCCGACAAGACGTTCGAAGTGATGATCGGCCCGCTGACGCCATAAAGTCGGTGGTGCAGGTACAGCTTGATTGGCTATCGGCCGAAGCAGCCAGGGACTACCACATCATCGACACGATTATCACCACCACCACGCCGAACAATGACGCGTCGTACAACACAACCCTATGAAAGCAAAGGAGGTGTCTATGCCCAACCATCAACCCACCGGGGCGCAAGTCGGTGCCGTCCAGCACGCCCTCGATCAGCAATTACCGAGCGGTATGCTGCGCACCTGGTGGGATGGAGACGCAATGGCACAAATGTTCGAATTCTCTTACGATGCCGTTGTGAATCAGGTCGAGATAGGCGCCACGTTTTTTGCCGACTGTCCGGATTATGCAACCGGACTGTACGACAGTGAACTCGCGGACTACATACGCGAGATGCCGTCGCGAGGCAAGTGTTTCATCGTGCGGTGGCACGAGGGCCGTGTACGCATACGATGCAAGCTGCTCTGAGGGCCGGAGGGAAAAGGGGTTCTGTCGCAAATTTTCACTTGAGGCCATTTGAGGTATGATCTCCCTCCGTGAGCAACGGTCTTTGATGAGGTAGAGGGGCTCACTGCGGCCGAACCGTTCTACGCCTTGGCCTCGCAATCACCCCACCGACCGGGGGTGACTCACCTCAAATCGTCTATACACCAAAATTTGCGACAGAACCGGTGCACATCGCTGGCGCCGCTGCCGGAGCGAAACGCGGTCGGCCTTGCGCATCTCGCCTTCTGCGTCCTGCGGGTGAAGGTCCGTGGCCACCGGAGATGCGGCAGCAACCGCTTTTATTGGATTAACACCAGGGTCATGAGCTGTTAGGCCACTTCAGGCCGGTCGCCATAGACCACCGCGCGGGAAAGATATTTCCACACACAATCAACGTTGTGAAACCCGGCTTGTTCCATCCACTGAAGATAGGCTTGCAGGTGAGTACTCGATCCACCTGAGGGCTGGCTGTTGCGGCTGCGGTAGGCCGTATACACTGGCGTCTCGACAATCCCTTCGTGTTCCAACGACGCCTTGCTGAGTACACGGTAGCGCTCACTGAGGGCTGGGGTCGCAGCCTGAAACGCGTCACCGAGCACCAGCACGCCACCGGGGCGCAGGACGTCATAGAGGCGCTGAAACAAACCGGGCTTGTCAGGCGGCGGTACATGGTGCACGGCAATCGCAGAAATCACCGCATCAAAAGGGCCTTCGAAGGCCACCTGACTGATATCGCCCTGATGCAGTTGGATGCGCGCGCCAGCGTCAGCCAGCTTGGCGCGCGCACGAGTCAGCATCTCCCCTGACAGGTCGTACCCCACCGCCGTGCTATGGGGAAAACGGTCGAGGAGTTTCTGTGTCAAATTCCCCGTGCCGATGCCGAGTTCCAGGACGCGAATGGTGGCCTGCTGAGAAAACGACAACATGTTGAGAATCATCTCGTGGGTCAAATCGTAGGCATGCATATGGGTGATAAACAGCTCGTCGTACTGGTCAGCCATCAGATCAAAATGCTTGCGGCTCAGGACCGTATTCGGATGTTCAGTCGCTTCTTTAGCCATGGCGTCCTCCTGCATAGTCTCCCATCACTGTACCGCACCACAAGACGTCACCATAGCCCTTCTCACCCGGCCTGTAAAGAGATCGACGGGTTGGGACTTGCAATTTGTCCCGCCGCCTCTCTATTTTTCTCTATAAGGCTAAGCAGCTATTCGCAAGAAAAGGCAAACAATGATACTCGAACGTTTCAAAGTGCCCGCAGGCGATGAGGTGACGGTCTCAGAAGACGCCTTGCAGCCTGTCCAGGCCGTTACGCCTCACTGCCCGCTGCTGCTGGCTAGGCCGATTAGCCTCTCAAAACGAGCCGTGCCACCTGCCCCACCACAGCACTGCCATGGTTGTCAGCAGCACAAAAATCATGTCACCGATCGATACTGCCATGGCCTCTTCGATTGTGGTGGCAACGTCTTCCAGCTCGAACGCCAGATCGGCGGCTTTTTCGGTGGTCATGGCATCTCTCGTCCCATAAGACTTATAGCCATGATCGTCCTCCTAATAATAGACGATCACCGGCATCATGCTGCGAACACCCGCGCGTACTAAGACTAGCGCTCGGCCTGATGCAAGGCGGCAGCGGGGGCTGCTTAGCTGGGTGGCGTCAGACAGGGCTAGCATCTGCTGACCGGCTCAGCTGTCGGCCGGCAACCTCACTGTTGTGCAGGTATTGTAATTGCAAGACACGCGTTTAGTAATTGCCGCCGAGTTTGGTGTGATCCCATGTGGCGATTTTTTCCGGGATGATTTTGAGGCCCACACGTTTCGGTGCCCGTGACAGCGCATCGCCCCGTGGCGTAGACTCCTCGCCCTCTTTTGCCATGCTCATCTGCATGATCGCGGCCACCTCTGGCGTCTCGTCGACAATTTCACAACGACCCCGAATCATCACCCCGCGGTATTCCGCGTAATGATCGCCGGTTTCAATCATGACGCCCACCTGCGGATTGCGCCGAATGTTCAGGACCTTCTGCGCCTTAGCGTAGGAAGTCATGTAAAGCGCACCGTCTTTGGCCACGAAACCCATGGCGACGACATGCGGAAAGCCGTCCTGGTCGATTGTTGCAAGCGAAGCTTTGCGGGTTTCACCTAAAAAAGCTTCCTGTTCCTCAGGGCTCAAACGAATAGCGGCTCGACGACTCATCCATGCATTCCTTATCGTGTGCCTAAGCGTGTCTTACACATCAACAATCACTCGCGGCCCATTTATGGACTCAACCCGCAAGCATAGTCTCTATCCTCAGCAAAAGGCCGATGCAGCAATCAAGGCCAGGAAATCGACCTGTGACTCTCTTTTTGTGTAGCGCGACGGAAGATTCGTTGGCGTATATACGTCGACATCCGACATCTGCCTTAGGGCTGACTCGTGTATGCACGCCCGTCGGCGACGAATCGGCGCTGTCCTAAATTGAGCCTCGGTCGCTTGCGCCAGTTTCCCTTCGAGTCCTTGATGCTGATGAGCTTGGGCCAGACCTCAGCCGGTTTCCACATCAAGGCGAGCGAGTTGTGGATCCTGCCTTTGTGGTTCGCTTCGACAGGATTGGAGGATAAGAAAATTAAACGGTATTTTAGCGTTGTCACCTTGCGAAAGCAACTCCTAAAAACGCCCTCGTCGCCCTGTCCGACCGGCGCCAGCGAAGGCGCCAACGCTGGCCTATGTCCGGCGCGTTGTCACCTTGCAGAGTCCCCCGAAGCAAGGTCTTTGTCTGTCTGACGAGATCAAAGGTCAGATCGTTGCCCTGTGTCGCACGCAAGGAAAGAAAAGCGTATAAGGTATTGGGGGACGCGAGCCCTGGTCTGTCTCACGAATTGAAAATCTCGTGGCAACCTTTGAGGCGATGGCTAGGTTTGGTGCCAGCCATCTCCAAGGTCGACTCCGATAATCACGCCTATGAAGGCAGTGGTAACAACGGCGACGATCCTCCCCGTTACGAGGTCAACTTAGAGTGCTGAGGCTAGTCCTCGACCTCCAGGATCATCTCAATCTCAATGCAGGCACCGTTGGGCAGCGCTGCCAAGCCCACCGCGGACCTGGCATGGGCTCCGGCATCGCCGTAGAGCTGGCTCAGAAGGTCGGTTGCTCCGTTAGCCACCAGGGGTTGCTGGCCGAAATCAGGGGCGGAGTTTACCATGCACAGCAGCTTGGCCACCCGTTTCACCTTATCCAAGTCGCCTATAAC
>JAPULM010000131.1 GCA_027294925.1 bacterium | reverse complement strand
AGTTGGGAATCAGCAACTGTTACAATATTGAAGTGTTGAGCCAACTCTATGCTGATGCCAACGTGAAGCCGGCCGTGGTACAAAATCGGTTTTATCGGGAAACTGGGTATGATGCAGACTTGCGTAACTGGTGCTCTGATCACAGAGTTATCTACCAGAGTTTTTGGACCCTCTCCGCAAATCCTCATATTTTAGGCAGCAATGTCGTTCAAGCCATGGCCCGGAATTACGACAAAACCGAAGCGCAAATCTTTTTCCGATATCTTATTCATTCCGGTATCGTTCCTCTCACCGGAACACGCTCTGAGCAGCACATGAGGGAAGCCCTCGGCATCTTTGATTTTGAGCTTTCTTCTGACGATCTAAAGAATGTGAGTCGCCTGCTAAATTAGGTATGACAAGTCGTTTCAGTGGACGCCTGTAGCCAGACTAAGGAGATAAAGCAAAGTGCTGATAAAGCATGACGGCATTTCACCCCAGGTTGATTCCAGTGCATACATTGCGCCAAATGCTGCTGTGTGCGGGAATGTAATCATCGGCCCGGCCTGTCGAATCATGTTTGGGGCTCAGGTTATAGCCGAAAGTGGGTCTATTACAATTGGTCGCGAGTGCATCGTGATGGAAAACGCCGTTCTCAGAAGTTCTTCCCGCAATCCATTGAGCATCGGGAATAACTGCCTTATCGGGCCCAATGCACAGGTAGTTGGTTGCACTTTAGAAGACGAGGTCTTCGTCGCCACGGGTGCGGCGATTTTTCATTCAGCCCACATAGGTAAGGGCAGCGAGATACGTATAAATGGGGTCTTGCATGTAGATAGCCATGTGGCCGCGGGAGAAACTGTACGATTGGTTGGGTAGCTGTCGGTAACCCGGCCAAGATGCTGCCGCCCGGCGACCGGAAGAGAATATGGGAAATTCAAGAACCGCTTAATTTTCCCCTCACAGTTTATGGTTTCGAACGTTCCGAAGCAACGATGAAGAAAATCACCAAACGCCTTTCAGAAATGCTTGGCTCCCACGGCTCAGATGAGCCGGGCACCTGACAGGGCGTTGAACCGGGCACTTTACTGCGCCGGTTATATCAACCTTTATGAGTTTTAAGAGCAGGTAATGCAAATGTCAGAATTATTACAACAGACCTCAGTTTTGGCCGTATTGGATTTAGATGCCTCAAGAGATTTTTATATAGATAAGCTCGGGATGGAAGAGGAACTGAGCGTCGAAGGATGGTCCTTTTTACGTCGAGGCGAGTTTCGTTTGAGGCTCGGGCATTGCCCCGATGATGAGCCCACGGACAAAGGCACTAATGTCTCTTTTTTTGGCCAAGTCATGGTGAAAGATGCTGAATCTTTGTATAGCGAGTTCGTTGATAATGGCGTTGAAATATCGATTCCCCTTGAAGATAAAGATTGGGGACTGAGAGAATTTTCTATAGTAACAATAGATGGACATCGTATATTGTTTGCGGAAGAAATTTCATAGAAAGCGAATCCAGCGGGACGCGCTATCGTGCGCCGTTTAGCAAAAAGGGTTAGGCATTTTTTAGAGTTAGAAGACATGAGCTTATCTGAATTACCTGAGAAACTTTCTGTTCCAGTTGACGATGGCGCAGCCAGTCATTTGCTCGGAACAATGTTACCGAATTTGACACTCAATGCAACTAATGGTGACTTGGTGACGTTAGATGCCGTTGGCGGCTTTCTTGTTATTTATATCTACCCTATGACCGGACGGCCTGATATACCATCACCTGATGGATGGGAGGAGATTCCTGGTGCTACGGGTTGCACGCCTCAATCCTGTAGTTTCCGTGACCACTATGGGGAGCTTCAAGCGTTTCAAGCGAAGCTTTATGGTCTCAGTTCTCAAACCACTGATTATCAAAGCGAAGCAAAGGAGCGGCTGCATCTGCCATTTGAATTATTAAGTGATGCGTCGCTAGCATTAAAATCAGCTCTTTCTTTGCCTACATTCAAAGCAGCAGGAATGGAGTTTTATAAGCGTTTAACGCTAGTTGCTAAAGATAATAAGATTGTGAAGGTATTCTATCCAGTATACCCACCTGATAAAAATATTGATAAGGTTTTGTCTTGGTTTCAAGGCAATACCTAACAAAAATATAATGGAGTATGGTGTCCAATGCGGGAAGCGTTAACCAGGCGAAAGCTTGAGGCCGTTTATAATCGCGTCGCAAAGCGATATGACATCCAGCACTCATTTTTCACGGCAAGATCAGACCAGCTCGGAAGGAAAATGGTGGTTGAGAAGACGGTTGGCCCCGGCGACAGAGTACTAGATTGTGGTGCCGGCACAGGGTCTACGGCGTTACTGGCTGCACAGAAGGTCGGCCCCACTGGAAAGGTGATACTCTTTGACATGAGCGATGGAATGTTGGCCGTTGCAAAAGAGAGGGCGGCGGCAGCCGGTGTCCGAGAGCGGGTTGAGTTCCAAACTGGCGATATGCTTGATTTACAATTTGAAGACAACAGCTTTGATGCAGTTCTTTCTACATACAGCATGTGCCCATTGTACGATCCAGCCAAGGGCGCATTGGAACTATACCGTGTAGTTAAGCCCGGAGGCCGCATCGGCATTGCTCATTCTACTGACCCTGAAAGGCCACTGGTGAAGTGGCTGGCGGACAAGGTTGAGCGCGTGGTTTGGCACATCCCTTCACTTTCGCTCGGATGCCGATCAGTGTCTGTTCTTCCTGCGCTTGAACAAGCCGGTGGCAGAATTGTTTTTAAGAAACATATCGGAGTCCCATTGTGGCCTTTTAATGTCTTTGTCGTAGAAAAGCCCGCACCCTAACAAGGCAAATGCAGCTAGGGGTACATCTGCTCAGCATTCTGGCTCTGTTTGCGGTAGTTATTTATATAATCTATCCGAAATGGATGACATGGTCTTCCCTCCCCTTTCCCACATCGTTGCGATGGGTTGGCGTCGGTCTTGCGGTGTTGGGTTTTTTCTTGCTCCAATGGGCGCATCAGGCCCTTGGTAACAATTGGAGCGATACACCACGCCTTATAAAAGCACAGACCCTGGTCACAAATGGTCCCTATCGCTGGGTTAGGCATCCCATATATACCGCATTTCTTCTCATTATTACCGCGTTTAATTCGCTCAAGCAAAGAGGGGCCATAGCCCATACTGGCGGAAGTAGTCCGCTTCCTCACCACGTCACCGTTCTCGCCTCCGAGATCGCCGTCAGCACGGCGCGTTCGGCGTCCGTCAGCGTCTTGTCGCGGCGGGCCATGACGGCTTCGGCCACCTCGAACGCCTTTTCCAGGCGGTATTCGACGAATCGGTCGAGGCTGCCCCAGGTGAACGAGGGGATGCAGCGCGGCTGGTAGCTGCCGCCGAAGATGTTGCAAAAGACGCCGACGACCGTGCCCGTGTTGAACATCGTGTTGATGCCACATTTCGAGTGGTCGCCCATGAAGAGGCCGAGGAAGGACGTCCCCGACGGCTCGAACGTGCCCGTGGCCTCG
>JAPULM010000130.1 GCA_027294925.1 bacterium | reverse complement strand
TGCGGTACACAACATTGCGAAAGTTACACGGATCATCGAATACGTCGGTGAGCGCATCACGCATGAGGAGGTGGATGCTCGCTACCCTTACGATCCGATCGAGCATCCTAAAACATTCCTTTTCACAGTCGATGGAAGTACGGTCATCGATGCGACGTACCAGCACAACAATGCGCGGGATATCAACCACTCCTGCGATCCAAACTGTGAAGCGATCTACGAGAACGGCAGAGTCTTTATTGTGGCAATCCGCAAAATCCTATGTGGAGAGGAACTAGTGTACGATTACCATCTTGAACTTGAAGAGGTCTATCCGGTGCGATGGAGGGAGCTTTACGCTTGCAGGTGTGGGGCGAAATCTTGCCGGGGCTCTCTCTTGAAGTATAGGCGCCGCAGCTGACACCGCACCGCTTGGCCCAATCGGTTCGTGGTACAGTCTGGCGGCGAATACCTGGAAACCGATTGGCAGCAGTACATCTTTGAAATAGTCGGTAATTCTCTCACGAGTCCACCCAGGTATTAAGGTCATGCTGAGGGAAGCAATACCTTGCACTAGAGTTTCTATTAACATTCGACACGAAAGGAGGAATGTTGTTATGCCTACATCAAAGCTGGTACTCGTCACCGGCGCTACTGGTAACCAGGGCGGCGCCGTCGTGCAGGCGTTGGTGAAGCAGGGGAATCAGGTCCGGGCTCTGACACGAAATCCTACCTCTCCGGCAGCTAAGCGACTGAGTGAGCAAGGGGTTGAGATCTCTAGGGGTGACTTCACTGAGCATGATTCGTTGGTTAAGGCGATGAAAGGCGTTGACGCCGTTTATGCGATGGCGACACCGACTCAGAGCGTCGCGATAGAAACCGCCCAGGGCATTGCAATCAAAAATGCCACAAAAGCGACCGGGGTCGGTCATCTGGTCTACAGTTCGGTCGCCAGTGCAGACCGCGGGACCGGCGTTCCGCATTTTGACAGCAAGCATGAAGTCGAAAAGCATGTTCTGTCCTCCGGCGTGCCTTACACGATCATTGCACCCGTCTTCTTCATGGATAACTTGCTACAGCCGTGGGTAACACCGGGCCTACGGCAGGGGAAGCTTGCTATGGCAATGCCGGGTACGCGCTCGCTGCAACAAATCGCGGTGGCCGACATTGGGGCTTTTGCCGCGGCGGTCATTGAGCGACGCGATACTGTCTTCGGTCGACGCTTTGATATCGCTGGCGATGACCTGACGGGCGACGAGGCGGCAGCCATCTTGTCAAAGGTAACCAGCCGAGACATCCGTTATGAAGGATATCCCGCAGACGTCTTACGTGCTCAGAGCGAAGATATGGCGCTAATGTTCGAGTGGTTCGATAATACGGGTTATGCTGCCGATATCAAAAGCTTGCAGCGCGATTTCTCTGAAGTAAAGTGGCATGATTTTGAGGCATGGGCGCGTCAGCAGGATTGGAGTGTTCTGGATAGCTCCGGGTGAGTGTGAAAACCCCGAGTCAACCCCCCACTTGAGCGGTTGAGACCAGTTGGCCAGCGCTGCACTGGGCGAGTATCGAGGGTGTGATAGAGACGGTTGAGCTTGTCCTTATGGCAGGGGCTACGGCCTAAGCGAACCTATTTTCGGGCATAACGGCCACAGACCAAATGGCCGTATAGTCGGCTCATCGGATACTGGCGCCTTTGAATCGCCTTCTTCGATAGCTGACGCGAACAGCCCTTCCCAGCAGACAATCATGATTGCTCCCGTGAAACACCCGTATCGGAAAGAAAGGGAAAATGCAAAGTTAGGCTCGTTTCAACCCACCCGTCCTCGCCGTCCGCCTTGAAATCAAACCCGGCATCGAATGACGTAGCACAGCGGTGTCACTGTTCTTTCGAGCTACGAGGGCGAAAAACCACGTCTGAGGAGGCAAAGAGGCAGATCGCAACGGTCGGAGGGACAAGGACAGCAACCACGCGGGGGAATAGCGGCGTTGCATGAAAGCCGACTGTCTGCGGAAACCATACGGCGAAGGCGTAAAAGAATTGGATGGGCAGGATGCACGCGGCGGCCTTCCACACAGACCGGCTGTCGCCCAGGACACCAAAGAACGTTAGAAACAGACCAAGCCCGCACTTGTAAACCCCCCAAAGGAGAAGCATGACGCGTGTGGAAGGATGGCGAAGCCATTCGGAGGGGTCGGACACCCTCCAGACATGTTCCACGACGATTTCGGGAGACACGATGGCAGAGATCCCACCGAACCAAAACGGAACGAGGAAAACCGTGAGGATAATTCGTATGGTCCTGATGGCAGTCTTAGACGACATTATCGGTACTCCTTTGCAGAGATGAATTCGAGCGTAGGACGCACGAGACCCCACCCCGCAACCCTATAGACGCGCTCTCCCTCGATGCCCCGGCTCTCATCGAATGCCGGGCGTAACCACGGGCGGGGGCTGGTGAATTTACTCCGGAAACTTCATCCGCCGCAGGAGGTCCTGGAAGCGGGGGTCGGAGCACCAGGGGTCGAAGATGGGCTCAACCTTGAGATATATAAGTCCCTCTGCCCGCTGCCCTCTGCTTTATAGACCTCCACCATG
>JAPULM010000013.1 GCA_027294925.1 bacterium | reverse complement strand
GTTGAGCTTCGCCAAAAAAGGTGCGTCAATTGCTGCTAAACACGATGATATACCAGGTCTATTTATTCTGTCGAGGGTGACATATAATGTTTTGCAGCAAGACCTTGTTTCCCTTTCACGTCCACAAGCCGCCTTCCCTGCATCCCAGCATATAGAGCACGGGTCAGATCGCAACCAGCAACATTCGCCCTAAACCATCCATCTACGATTGACGATAAAGGACTCTGGTTCCTACGCTTCACAACTATCTGTATGATTGAAGAAAGCGCAGCAAAAAATCCATCCAAAAAGCTTTGTCTCCAACTGAGACTAATGGGCTTGAGGAATCCATGCAATCGTCGCAGCCTGTCTTAAGTGAGAACAATGACGTACGCTCTATTGCGCCAACCTTAGGGCAAAATCTTTGTTTGTTGCTTGCTAATCTTGTCGACTCATCTCCCTTACCGCAAAAAAACAATCATCTCGAAGGGCGTAAGGTCGCCCAACGACATTATGATACTCTGGTGCAACTAATTGAGCAGTACGCGGGGCGTATTAGAAAACCGATGGATGATACCGTAGTGGCGTCGTTTAGCAACGTTACAGACGCTTTGAACTGCTCAGTAGCCATCCAGCAGAGCCTGCTGGACGATAATGAGAGCGATTCAGACCCTCCACCTGTACAAACTAAAATCGCACTCCATTATGGCAGCGCGGGAGGCGAAACGGATGAGGTCTGCGAGGAACTCTTAAACATTTCAGCACGCTTGAATGACGCTACTGAAGCTGCCCAAATTCTACTGTCTCAGGCTGTCTATGATCAATTAAACAGGGATGATGAACCGCCTCTGCTTCCTTATGGCCCGATTTGCTGCAAGGAAGATGAGGATGACGTGGACGTTTATGAGGTGCTTTGGCAACAAAGCGCAGAACTAGTGGCCAACACAACCTCATTTCGAAGTTTTTCCGGCACCCACCATGCTTGTTTTTATTGCGGGTTAAAAGAACATCTGGCCATGAACTGTCCTTCCAAGCAAATGTCAAGAAATGCTGGGAAGCTGAATCAATTAGGCTATCAACCCTTGCATAAAGTCTTAGGGCGTTTTCAACAAGCGGACCTCAATGCGTCTACTTTAGTGGAAAAAGACAATGAAGACATGTTTGAAGCCTATTATGAAATTTATTTACCATACCAGCTTCGTTTTTTAAGCAGGGTTTGGGTAGCAAGCAATGAAAATTGGCGTTCTTTATGCCAACCAAGTCCGGTTGTAACATCTTCATTAGCGGGTACACGGTTGTGTCTCGGGGTAGATGCCCTACGGGCTGGACGGCTAAAAGAAGCCCAGCAGTATCTTGATGCAGCTCTGGATAGCAATCGGGGCGATCATAAGCCTTACGTCGCACTTGGCTTTTTGGCAATGGAAAATGGGCAGTCTTATACCACCCAGCAATACTGGCGCAAGGCCTTGCCACTTGTAAAAACCAACTTGCAAGGCGCCTATATTCACCTCCTTTTGCATCGCTCATTCGATCTTGATGGGCAAATGGAGAAAGCCCAACAAGAACTCAATAAAGCCCTCGATCGATATCCATATTTAGACGAGGCGAATTATCGTAGAAGAGCAATTCAATTTAAGTTGAACAACAATTTAAACCTTTCCAATTATCTTAAAAAACTAACCTCTGAAGATCGCACAGCCTTTTTAAAAGTGGCGCTTGATCCAGCCTTTGTGCATTTTCGAAACCGTATTTCACCCATTCTAACCACCATTTTACAGGAAACACGCAACCTTGCATTGGTTCAGATGAAGCAGGCAAGTGATAAATACAACGAGCTACGTGAGTGGTACCAGCAGCCTGAAGCGGAGCTACAAACCGCCGAACGTTCCCTCCAACTGGTAACGGAGCGTATTAAGAGCGATAGTTATTTGGGTTATTGCGATGCCGTTAAAGAAGCTGAGGTGATCCAAAAACGATACCAGATCCTACTCTCTCAGCGAATTGCGTATCTTCACAAAGGTTTCAATTCCAGCTTGGGTAACGTAGCGCAAGAGCTAAAAGCGCTAATATTTGCTTTAAACTTAGGTGGACAAGACATCAAAGATCAGCGAATGGCAGGTATGAACATACAGCTATCCCGACTGCAGGGTATTGACTCGTTCACCAATGCGGATCAATTTTGGTGTGCATGGCACGATCTACAATCTTTAAAAACAACCATTAGAGAGCTTGAAGCAACAGATAAACGCCAAGCTCCTGAAGGCAGAGATGGGCATGCCAATCTCCGCTTTGTCTTTCTGACAGCCATCTTCGGAAGCATTGTTGCCAATATTGCCCTTTTAGTTTTTTTGGTCTTTTTGATCTATATCTTAAATCAGTCGCTGTCCGCATTGCAGTGGTATTTTCTCTTTGCTGCCGGCACCCTCGGTGGCCTTTTGGCCGGTGCTGCGGTGGGCAGTTTGTGGCGTTGGTATCACTCACGCAACTAGTGCCACGTAACGCATTACCGCGCCACTCTAGTGAGATGGACTGACTGATTTTTTTGGAATTATTCAGGAACTTCTGCCCGGTTATTCAAGGCCATGCCTTTTGCTTATCATGTGTCCAAGAGTGTTTTCAGGGGTTGCGCGCAGCCCAGGGGGCGGGCGCTAAAATGCCATCTGAATCACCTATACGTAACCATACACACCCTCTAGCTGGGAAAGAGAAGGATTCTTTCAGAGACACGTCCAGGCTCGAAACCCTACCCGGCAACCAGCCTCAGTGGACACAGAGGAAAAAATGTGCTTTATTTTGCCTATCCGCCCAAGCCTCTGAAGCCAGTCCTCACCTCGCCGACGCTTGAAGGGAGGAGGAAAATGAACCTCATGGATCAGGGATTGAGTTGCATGTATGTCGCCTCAGCCACATGAAGCCCCAGCACAACGCCGAGCCATCAAATGGTACAAGAAACTTACCAGCCGGAAAGGCCGGTTGGAAAACGGCTGCTTCTTGGTTGAAGGCATCCGAGCCGTCAGACATATTGCGCATCGCCAGCCTAACGCCATTGTTGAAATACTTTATGTGGGCGCACCACCGCCTGAGCTGCGGCATCTCCCCTTGTACAGCGTGACTGAACGTCAGCTTAGCAGTATCGCAAATTCAAAAAGCCCGCCAAACGTTCTTGCTATTGTCACCTCTCCGCCTGAGATCTATTCAGACGTCTTGCCAAGCGAGATTGGCTCTCATGTTCTTATCTTGGAAGATGTACAAGACCCGGGGAATGTCGGGGCACTTATTCGTACAGCGACGGCTCTTGGCTTTGCCGGCGTCATTTTATCTGAAAAGTGTGCCGATCCTTTAGCACCTAAAGTCGTGCAAGCTACGGCTGGTACTGTGTTGTCCGTGTGGCTAAGGCGGACGACCCATTACCTTGATCTACTGCGTGCGCTGCAACAAAAAGGGTTTGTCTGTGCGGCCGCCGATCCCTATGGTCAGGAAGATCCCTCTGTCCTCGCTCAACAGTCACCCCTTCTTCTCGTCTTGGGAAATGAGGCTGCAGGGCTTTCGTCTACCATGCAGCAGATCGCCGAGTTTCGCATTAAAATCCCGATGCGCGCCGGCAGCGAATCGTTGAATGTCGCTACAAGTGGCGCCATCTGCATGTATGTTAGTACAAGCCACAGCCCGCTCTCCTAAAAGGCGTCTTTAAAGCGCCGCTGACACCCCTCTAAACGTTATGTAAGTTCGATTGCGATTATGGCTCATTTTGTGTATAAAGAACCATACGATAGAGTGTAAACATTGATAGAGTGGTATCAAGCAGTTTCATTAAATGGACCAAATCGTGGACAAAAAGATTCCTGTTTTGATTGTATCCGGCTTTTTAGGTTCTGGTAAAACGAGTCTGGTGCAACATCTATTGCATGAAGCTCAGGCCTCCGGACAACGCTTGGCCATCATTTCCAACGAGTTCGGCGCTCTAGGGATTGATCGGGCTCTGTTGGGGGAGGGCAATGACGCTTATGTTGAACTTGAGGGTGGCTGTGTGTGTTGTCAACTTTCGGATGAGTTACGTGACACCCTGCAGGATCTTAGAGAGCGTATTAACCCTGATCAAATCGTGGTGGAAACGTCAGGCCTTGCCTTACCTTCGGACACGCAACTGCAATTTTGGCGCGAACCGGTCAGCAATTGGGTGGCAGAGGATGTCGCCGTGGTAGTCGTCAATGCGGAACAACTACACGAAGGACGCGACCTTCTAGGTACGTTTGAAGATCAAGTGTCATCGGCTGACCTCCTATTGCTTAACAAGACCGATCTGGTTCCTGAGGTTTCCTTAACCGGGCTAGAAACGCGGTTGACCGATCTTGCACCGGATACCCCGATATTGCATACCGTGCGTGGCCAGATTGACCCCCACGTGTTATTCCCTCCCGATCCTGAAGGTAATCGTCTGCGACGGCGGCATCAGATAACCCCATCACAACATCATCACCAAACGTTTGTCTCGTACGAGTTGGAGGTCGAGGACAATATATCGCCTGATGTCTTACTAGAACGTCTAGAACGTCTTTCCATGCTACGTGCCAAAGGATTTGTCAGAACCACAAGAGGCATCGAGATCGTGCAAGGTGTGGGACGCCGTTTAGAATTAACCTCCACCACTGCGACCCCGCCAGCGCATTTGATTGGCCGTGTCGTTGTCATTAGCCATGCCCGTGATGGTCAATTGCCATCGAACTGAAGCTGATACTATTTCCCACCCTCTGCCACTGTACCAACGCCGAGTGTCAGCCAATTGACAATTATCCCTATAAAATCCCTGATATCACCTGGTTTTTCCCTGTGGCATAAGTTTTGCTGTTAGCTTGTAATGACTTGTATCGTTTGCAGATAAAAAATGTTCCTGGGCTACTCTGAAGGAGGTGTTATCGTTATGGCTCTTGATCAAATTTCAAAGCTTGATGACTATCGAGACAAAAAAGGAGAAGAGCGGCGCGTTTACCCGCGCCGGGATGTTTCATTGAGAGTTGATTATATTGACACAAACGGCCATGCATGGCTTGGATTGGCACGTAATTTGTCAATTGGCGGCATGTTTTTGGAGTACACGCCGGAATTGTCGATTGGCGAAACAATCACAACTGCCTTCGTCTTGCCTTCCGGTCGGCCCTACCGCTTACGAGCGCGTGTGGTTCACCGTACCCCAGCAGGTGCTGGGTTGACCTTTCTGCATGGCGAAGTCAACGAATTGACAACTAAACTCGACTACCTTGAACAGTTTTGCGCCGCTTAATGGGTTAATGCGGTCGATGTATAAGTCTTAATTTTTTCAATATGGCACAATTTTTCTTGAATTTACTTCAGGACGACGCTTGCAAGAAATGTCATTGCCCCTTTTTATGTGTTGACGCATGGCGGCCTTTTGACCCTATAACGTAAGCAAATGGGCGCCGGCCGTGACGCCTATCTGCACCACTGTTACAATACCCTGGTGGATATTCAGCTTGAAGATGCCGGGTGTGATCCCATTTCCCGCAATAAGCATGTGCGGGGTGGGATCATGCCGTCCGTTGCAACGCATGTATAAGTCATACAACCATCTGAAAGCCTGACATGGAAGACATTCAAGGGGTTGCCTTCGATTTATTTGACACCTTAATCATGGTCAGAAATCTCAGCTTAGACGAAGCAATTGGACGCGTCATCCATAGTCTACAAGTGCAAGGTTTGACCATTGAAGCAGAACATTTCACCCTTGTTTATCGTCAAACGAGCCGCCAGTTTATCGAACAAGCCCGGCGCGATGGCCGGGAATCGCACAATCGTTTTTGGATTAGCAACACGTTGAGCCGCCTGGGTCATGACGTTCAGCCTGACGATTGCAGGATTGCACAGGCGGTCGAGGCTTATTTTTCTGCTTTCCTTGAGTTTTCTGAGGCGTTGCCAAAAACGCGTGACATGTTAACCGTCTTGCAGTCTAAATTTCGTCTTGGTTTGGTTTCTAACTTTACCCACGGGCCGGCAGCCAGAGATATTCTAGAACGGCACGGATTGTCAGTTTTTTTCGATGTGATTGTGATCTCCGGCGAGTTTGGCTATCGAAAACCGCACAGCCGTATATTTGATGAGCTTGGCTATCAACTCGGAATTTCAAACACGAAGATCGCCTACGTTGGAGATGACGTCGAAAATGACGTCACAGGTGCACATCAAGCCGGTATGCGGCCGATTTTTACTCAGTATGCAAAACAATTCAAAGGCATGAGCACGCAAACACCGTTAGAACATGCCGAAATCGTTAAACGTCTCAGTGTACCAACGATTACAAACTGGGAAGATCTTCAAACCCTCCTCTGCATTGTCTAAGTCAGCATCACCTGCCATACCCCACCCGTTTAGTGGTGCATAGTCATTGATTTCAAAAGTGATCCGACCTATTATCGCTCAACAGTTACGGCCCGTTTTATGAGCATAAATATGAGGTTGCTGTGAATCAGAATCGAATTCAGCGCATTTGCGTGTTCTGTGGATCACGCCTAGGTAAAGATGCTATTTACCGCCAAGCAGCATTTGAACTGGGCCGTGCACTTGCATTACGGGGTTACGGACTAGTCTACGGGGGTAGCCATGTGGGGCTAATGGGCGTCATTGCCGATGCGGTCATCAATAATGGTGGCGAGGTTGATGGGGTAATCCCCGAACCCATGGTATCACGCGAGTTAGCCCATCTCGAAATTACCCGCCGCCATGTGGTGGGAAGTATGCATGAGCGTAAAGCTCGTATGGCTGAATTGAGTGATGCTTTTATCGCCATGCCAGGAGGGTTTGGTACATTTGAAGAGTTGTTTGAGATCATTACATGGGCGCAACTTGGTATTCATCACAAACCAATTGGCTTACTTAACATCAATGGATATTTTAACCCCTTACAGGACTTGATTGAGCAATCGATAAAAGAAGATTTTGTTAAGCCCGAACATCGACACCTTACATTTTTACAAGATCAACCCGGTGCTATGTTAGATGCCATTGAACGTCATAGGATGCCGCCTACACGCCCCTGGCTGTAAAGCAAACCTACAGTC
Organism: bacterium; assembly: GCA_027294925.1. The sequence goes on along the minus strand of JAPULM010000013.1, from coordinate 7,437 downwards.
ATCTACGGTTGATATCAGTCCCCGCTCTCAGGCGACCTGATGCCAGTGCATCAGCATGTGGTCCATCCATTGAAAACCACCCCAATGGCCGGGCCTGCCGAGAAATCCCAAATGGCCGCCATGCTTCGTCCGCCACACCAGCACGTGTGGCGGCAAGTTGATTTGTTCAAGCACCGAGCTGTCGATGAAAGGATCATCTTGCGCAAACAGGAGGTAACAAGGAACCTGGATTCGCGGCAGTAGTGGAGCTGAGCTGCACCGACTGTAATAGTCATCAGCGCCAAGAAAGCCACACACCGGCGCAGTGTAGCACTGGTCAAATTCATATAGAGACATGTGTCGTTGCAGTTTTATGTGCGACAGATCAGGAAAAAATTGATGGCGTATGTTGACCGCTCGACAAAGCAATTTGACAAAATGAGCCTCATACAAACGATTTTTCGGCTGCCCCAACAACTGTGCGCAGGCGGCAAGATCCACCGGAGGACACACAGCAGTTACCTTCCTGATATAGCTCAAACCATCTGCTCCCAATTCAGCGGCTAATTTTAATACGATATTACCCCCAAGCGAAAAGCCAATTAAGGAAATTTGTGAGGCAGGGGTAACTTGTAGAAAATGCTCAAGCACAGCTCTCACATCATCACTACTGCCACTGTGATACGGATTTCGAGCCAAACCCTGTCCTGAACCACAGCCTCTTAAGTTCACACGTATGACGCGAATGCCACGTTTCCACAGTTTACGTGATAGCCGTATCATGTAGGGAGAGCGGTGACAGCCGCACAAGCCGTGAACGAGTAGGACGGTTGCATCCGTCGTATGCCAGGCGTTGGGAGTCGATATCTCTAGACTGATGATGTCGCCGTCTTGCAGTCGCACATAGTCCGTTTTCGATGGTGGTTGCAAGTGTAAGGACAATTTGGACGCCGCTATGGTTTGCAGATGAGCATTGCGCAACAATGGGAAAGGGACAAATAAACACCCAGATTGGCGGCTCACCGTTAAGACCTACTCAACACTCGGCCGGGTAAACTGTTAGATTGATTGCCGTGCTCAATAACGATCTGTCCGTTAACAATCACATAGTCGATACCGTCTGAATATTGATGAGGGGCTGCAAAAGTGGCTCGATCAATCACCGTATCGGCATCAAAAATGGTGATGTCGGCCGCCTTGCCTGGCGCCAGCCTGCCACGATCTGTGAGGCCAAGCTGTGCCGCCGCCATACCTGTCATCTTGTGCACACCCTCCTGCAGCGTAATGATTCCTTCCTGACGAACATATTTGCCTAAAACACGCGGAAATGTCCCATACGTTCTGGGATGTGGTTTGCCGCCTTTACCAGTCGATAGGGCGAGGGAATCAGAACCAATCATCAACATGGGATGCGCAATTCCGAGCGCGACGTTTTCTTCTGACATCATGAACAAGATAATTGACACCACACCTTCCTCAGCAAGAACAAAATCCATCATCGCCTGTGCAGGCTCACGGCCTATCGTGGCGGCAATCTGAGCCAGCGTAGACCCCTCAAATTGTTTTTGATTGCGGCACGAAGCGATGACGATATCATCCCAACCCACCGTGCCATCGCCTCGCGACCAACCATCTGCACTCCCCTGAGTTTCGTGAATAATCCGCTTGCGTGTTTCATCATTGGCGATGCGTGTGAGAAAAGCTTTAACGCCGCCTTCCAGCGTCCAGGCGGGGAATAAACTGGTTATTGTCGTGCTACCGGCTATGTAAGGGTAAATATCCGCCATCACCTTGATACCACGGTCTCGCCCTTCTTCAAGCATCTGCAGAGCACGCGCCATTTTTTCCCAATGGTCGCGCCCAGAGGCTTTGAGATGGGAAATTTGTACCGCTATCTGAGCTTGATCTCCAATCTCCAAGGCCTCTGCAATGGAGGTTTCCAGCCCCTCGCCCTCGCCCCGCATATGGGTGGCATAAATACCGCCGGAGGCCGCTACGACCTTGGCTAAGGCAATTAATTCCGTTGTATCGCCAAAGCAACCCGGGGTGTAAATCAACCCGGAGGAGATGCCAAATGCGCCATCCTCCATAGCAGCACCGACCAGATGTTGCATTTCGAGCAACTCGCTTGCCGTGGGCGGACGATTGGCAAAGCCCATCGCTGCAATCCGAATGGTCCCGTGCCCTACTAGCGGTACGATATTAATAGCGCAGCCCTGTTCACGAACAACCTGGTAATAATCGCCTAAACTGTGCCAGTCCCAGCTCAGATGCGGGTTTAGAAAACCGGCGTATTCTTGTAGGAGATGGCGTGTGCCGGGTGACACAGGAGCAGGTGAGAAGCCGCAATTACCCACCACTTCAGTCGTGATGCCCTGCCGGATCTTACTATCTGCTCCGGGTGTACTGAGCAATGTAAAATCGGAGTGGGTGTGGACATCGATGAAGCCAGGTGAGACAATCCGATCACTTGCATCAATCTCCGATGTGGCCTCACCACTTAAATCAGGGTCGATGGCCGTAACCTTGCCATCTTTGACCCCCACATCGGCTTTGAATCCTTCACGACCGGTTCCGTCTAGGACAAAACCATGACGAATGAGCAAATCGAAGATCATGATAAAGACCCCTTTTGTGTCATCAAGGCGATGATCAATCGAGACAAATAGTCTTTCTGATCGTAGGTAACTCCCGATGCCCAGCATAAAAGTTTTACGGTGCAGATTCAAGTTCGACTACCGTCAAAAGGTGTTAGCGCAGTCGGCTCTTTGGTTTAGTAGGCAAACCATACAAAATGAAAAGCATGAGGTGATTCGGATATGGGCCTAAAAAAGACACGCAAAGGCGTTTCTCTACGACCTGTAACGGTTGAAGTGATATGGCCGGGCCGACTAGACCTGCCGATGTGCTTGGAAAGCTTTCGGCGTTGGGGTGACGATGGGATTGATTACTGGGATGGGGATATTTGGGTGCGTACGGTGCGTCTGGGAGAACAGGTTATACCATTCGCCTGCAAGGTAACCGGAACCATCCAAGAGCCAAAAGCCGAGGTGACGGTGATGGACTCGACTCATACAGCGGCCGTTAAACAAGCTGTTCAAGATATGATTATAACCGTGTCTGAGCCATTCTCTAAATTGCTGGCAAGTGACCCAGTGATTGCCGATCTCGAGGCCCAATTTGAGGGAATACGACCCGTTCTGCAAGGCGATTTATTTACCAACCTGATTCGCTCCATCAGTGCGCAACAAGTCAATTTACGGTGGGCGGCAACCACCCGGCGACGCCTAGCCGAAGCGTACGGCGACATGCATTCTATTGCTGGCCATGCGGTATATAGTCTTAATCCTCAACGCCTGGCAGAGGCTGACCCGGCTAATCTGCGCAAGCTACAATTTACCACCCGGAAGGCTGAATATATCATAAACCTGGCGCGCTGCGTGGTCCAAGGAACAGTGGATCTGGAACATCTGAGGAAACAGTCTGATGAAGAGGTGATTGGTCAATTAACGCAATTGCGTGGAATTGGCCGGTGGACGGCCGAATGGTTTCTTGCCCGTGGGCTTGGCCGGCCGTGTGTGGTGGGAGGCGATCTGGGCGTGCGAAAAGCGGTCGGGGGCGTATATTTGCAAGGTGAGATGCCTTCAGAAGCAGAGGTTCGTCGCCTGACGCAGCATTGGGGAGCAGCAGCAAGTGTGGCGCAACAGCTGGTCTTGCATACGTTAAATCAACGGGTTTAGTACCGACATCATGGCCTGGCGAACCTCGTGTAAAGAGGTGAAAATGTCATGAGCGATCGACTTACCGTGATCGCTCGGTGGCTTAATGTCAGGAATCAGGAGAGGGGTCATACCCGCTTCTCTGGCCGCTTGCACACCATATTCAGAGTCTTCCAGAACCAGACAATCGGCTGGTTGTATCCCCATGCGTTGAGCAGCGAGTAGAAACAAATCAGGTGCAGGTTTCCCACGTTCGACCTCATCACCGCCGCAAAGAATATCAAAATATTGCGACAGCTCTGCAAGATGCAGGCGTCGCCATGCTTCATCTTTAGCGGTTGAGGTGGCGACCGCTTTCGGCACCTTGTAAGCGTTAAGCATGACAAGCAGTTCAACGGCGCCCGGGCGTGGTGAGAGTCCATGCTCGGTGATAAGTTCCTGGCCGAAATTCAATCGCAGTTGACGAACCTCATGAAACGGGAACGAATCACCAAAGTGGGCTTTAAAAATACCCTCCGTATCGTGCAAATTGAGGCCGATGACCTGAAAATACAAGGCATCAGGAAGTTCAATTCCCCATTTTTGGGCCGCTTGCATCCAAGCTTTGTAGGCGATGCTTTCAGTATCCAGTAACAGTCCATCCATGTCAAAAATGACGGCGAGAAAATTGGGTAGTGGGATCATAATTGTCAGCTTATAAAATTAGACGAATCAGCGGATGGCTGCGTAGCGCGTCATAAGTTTGCGTTCGATATTCATCGCTATCGACCGTCATCTGTAGGTTTAAGCAGCAGTATTTGCCGGTTCGGCTTTCATTTGATAAGGTCACACTAAACTCCCGATCATACACAATTTCGGCAATCGCTATACGAAGAACCTCCTGACCGGCGCCGATGACTTTGTAGGTCCATTTACAGGGGTATTCGAGTTCTAGTTTTTCATTTCTCAAGTCAACTAGCATACAGGCTCCAAATCTGAGTACCCGCAGTCATATTCAGAAACTAAAGTCAGGGTACTAGGTCGAGGCGTCCAAGGTCAACTGTAATAGCAATTTGCGAACATCGCTTGCAATAGCGGAGAGTGCGATGTTGGCTGGACTCTGGTCAAGATCATGGATATGCCAAAACTCGATATCAACCCCACAGTTAGGGAATCGTTCATCGAGCAAAGGGCGATGTTCCGCTTCTTTCAGAGCAATGATTCGATCTGCCGACTCTAAATCTTCTCGCTTAAGCTGTTGCGGAAAAGGAAGCGGATTTGGTAGTTTAATACCTCTGGCATACAGACCAAGGCGAGCATGCTTAGATAATGGGCCAATGTTGTTGACGCCCCGTTCCGTAGCAATGCCACGGGAAGATGCGATCCACCTTAACGATGTTTTAGCAATTAAAGCGTTAAACAAAATCTCGGCAAACCGGCTGCGATAATAGTTGCCGGTACACAGAAATAGCAAGCTGCGCGATTGGTGAGAATGATCAAGCATAGAATTTTTTAGGTTGTTAGGCGTCGACTAAGGGGAATTATACGTTGTTTACTGCCTGATTTCATCTGAATCCACCTTTGCTCCAGACTAGTAACAATGCTAAGCTGCGTGATGTAAAGGCGCGTTAACCTCTCATCTTTAATGTGGGGTTATGCTGAAGAAAATCAATACCCTTGTTTGACGATGATTAGGAGAACTATATGCCACAGCGCTTGCCGGGTGATTGTAGTCCCGTTTTGATCATGTTCGTTTACTTTGTCATGGTGCTTTCTCCGTTGTTTGCAACGGCCCAAAGTGAATCCGACAAAACATGGGTCAACCGGCTTGGGATGGAATTTGTCTTGATTCCGTCCGGAACCTTTCAAATGGGCGCCGGCAACCAAGAATCTGATGAATTACCGCTTCACCAGGTGACCATTAGCCGACCGTTCTACTTAGGCAAGTATGAAGTCACCCAGGGGCAGTGGAAAGCCGTGATGGGTAATAATCGGAGCTTTTTTGCCGGTGACGAAAACTTACCTGTTGAGTCCGTTTGGTGGTCGGATGTTAACGCTTTTATCAAAAAATTGAACAAGATGGAAGGGCAGGACACTTACCGTTTACCAACCGAAGCTGAATGGGAATATGCCGCACGGGCAGGTTCAACCTCATCCTACAGTTTTGGCAATGACCCGCAACAGCTAAAACGCTATGCTTGGTATAAAGACAATTCTGGCGCTAAGACCCATCCGGTTGGCCAGCTACAACCTAACGCCTGGGGCTTATTTGACATCCATGGGAATGTCTGGGAATGGGTGCAGGATTGGTATGGCAGATATACCTCTCAGGCGGTTAAAGATCCGCAAGGCCCTTCGATGGGTACGCATCGGATGCGACGCGGGGGAGGTTGGAATAATTTCGCCAAGGCGTGTCGAACGACGAACCGATACTCCGTTGTTGGTTTCCGTGATGATTTTATTGGTTTTCGTCTACTTCGCATTGCCAAATAACCATTTGTATAGCCCTGTTTGAGCTTGGCTGTGGTTAATTTATGAGATCGTCTCAAATAGGAGTGAGACACATGCCATCATCCGACTTCAATTCTCTTGAACAAGCTTATGTTGACGCGCTTCCCACCTCAAAGGCGCTTTTTGAGCGTGCCAAGGCACTCTTTCCAGATGGTGTTACCCACGATAATCGCCGCATGGATCCCTTTCCAATCTTTATTGACCGCTCCGACGGCGCTTATAAATGGGATACCGATGGCCGCACCTATATTGACTATTGGATGGGGCATGGAGCGCTTTTGTTTGGTCACAATCCGCCCCATATTCGTGATGCAATTATCGAACAAGCTAGCCGCGGCACACATTACGGGGCCAGTCACGCGCTTGAAGTGGACTGGGCTGAATGGCTGTGCCGTCTGGTGCCTTGTGCCGAGAGGGTGCGCTTCACCGGCTCCGGGACTGAAGCGACGCATATGGCCTTACGTTTGGCGCGTGCCTTTACCGGTAAAGCAAAGGTGATCAAATTTGCCGGTCATTTTCATGGCTGGCACGAAGGCCTTGAAGTTGGGGTGTCGGCACCATATGAAGCAGTTGCAGAGCCAGGACAACTTGCAGAAGCCGTCGACAATGTCGTGTTATGTGCACCAAATGATATCGATGCCGTTCGTCAAAGCCTTGCTAAGCATGACGTTGCGGCAGTGATACTAGAGCCGACCGGTGGTCATTTTGGAACTGTGCCCATTGCGCCCGGATTTCTCGAGCAACTCCGTGAGGCCACCAAGCAGGCAGACGTCTTATTGATTTTCGATGAGGTGGTGAGCGGCTTTCGAGTGTCGCCGGGTGGTGCGCAGTCATTGTTTGGCGTTACACCGGATCTGGCCACATTTGCAAAAATTCTTGCCGGTGGCTTGCCGGGCGGCGCTGTGGCAGGGCGAGAAGAAGTAATGAGCTACCTAGCAACAAAATCAACCCCAGAGGAAACGCGGCGTACTAAAATGAACCATCCCGGCACGTTTAACGCCAACCCACTCTCCGCCGTCGCTGGCATTGCGATGCTTGCATCCGTATCTGATGGCACTGCAATTCAAAAGGCCAATGAGCAGGCGGCTAAACTGCGTTACGGAATAAATGAAATATTAGCTCAAGAAGCCATCGCGTGGCAGGTTTATGGGGAGCATAGTGATTGGAAGTTGTTTTACGGTGCCGAATCGCCACCCCATGGTGGAGCGGATCAATCCGTGCTTGATGTCCCCTGGAAGCGTCTTGATGC
>JAPULM010000129.1 GCA_027294925.1 bacterium | reverse complement strand
GGGGTAGCTGAGGACCAGGCCGACTTCCCAGTGATAACGATCCGTTACGTCCATTTCCCCAATACTGCTGCCAATACCGCTGTCGATGCCATTGGCTCTGAAGCTAGCTTCCAGATTCAGCGTTGGTAGAACTTGGTTTTTATTGAAAACCAGGCTAATGTTCTGATTCTCCAGGTTGATTTTAGCCTGGATCAGATCAGGGCGGAATTTCAGTGCCTGCTGATTCTGCTGGGTTTGATCAATTGCCAGTGCTGTGTAAGCAGGTGCGTCGGTTTGGATGAGTTCCACGTCGGCGAGTTCGCTGGTCAAGCTAAAATTCATCACCCGTTTAAGCCGATCTTCTGCATTTAGTAGGGCATTTTCCGCCACAATAATTCGTTCTTTGGTTCGCGCAATATCGACTTCGGCCTGTAGTACTTCGATTGGTGCGAGGGTCCCCACCTCCACCTGTCTACGAATTTGACCCAGGAATTTCTGATTCAATGCCAGCTGCTGTTGTCGTACTTTCAGATCCTGGCGTCGAAACACCAACTCCCAATAGATCTGTTGAGCATCGGCGGCGACACTGATGATTTGCTGGCGAAAGTCTTCCTGAGAAATCGACAGGTTATTCTGAGCAATGAGAATCTGGTTGCGCGTGACGGTTGAGCCAAAGTTTTTCAGCAACGGCTGGGACAGCTTCAGTTCTAATTCGGTTGTATAGAAGTCGACCCTATTTGTAGGGATATCCAGATTGTCAAACACCCGCCGATTGGTATCTTCATAGCGCTCGGATATTTCAATTTCGTAGGTGCCGCCGTAAGGGGTGAGCTGGAAGATACCAAGCGACAGCTCCGTGTTTTGGGTATCATCCTGACCGGCTAGGGCAATCGTTTCCCGTGGGTCTAATAGCTCGGGAGGGTTGAAACGGTCGATAGCAAATCGTTTGCCGACCTCGGGAAAAGCGCGATACGACGAGCTTTCGGTAAGCAGCTGAGCATCGGAAGTGGTAAATTCTGCCCGGACATTAACATCAAAGATGCCTTTTTCTTCGGTAACTTGCGCTTCGCGAATACGTGGATTCAGGCCGGCAATTTGAATGTCGAGATTTTCTTGCAGTGCAAAAGCCGTTGCTTCACGCAGTGAGAGGAGCATCTCACGGCGCTGGGCAACGACTGGTAATGGCGATATCACGTGGCCGATATAGGCGATGCTTATTAGAATGAGAATTAACCTCAAAGAGACGGCTATGCCGGATGGGGTGCGACTCGCTGTTTTACCATGTGTGCCCATAATCACCTTTCGTCTTTTTCCGCCTCGTGCGCTCCTGCAACCTGCTTTCGAGTCATTCATAACCAGAATCGTACTATCTACTATAGACATTCAGAAATCTGCAATTGTGTCGGGGCAAAGCCGGTGAGTTTGTGCGGCAGAGCGACATAACTACTGAGTATACGGCAGTTCTATTGCGATCGCTACGGAAAGGCTGCGGGTTGTCCGTCTGGTTTTTTATTGCGGGCTCTAACTTGCACTGCTATAGTAGCCTCCCAATCAACCAAGAGCACACCGTAACATAAATTACCAATCAACGGAATGACCTATGCGCATCCTGGACAGTCTTGCCGCCTTTGATCGAAAGACATATGTCAAACCTGTGGTTGCTTTGGGAAATTTTGACGGTGTGCATCTCGGACATCAGGTGATTTTTCAGCAGGTCGTGAGCCGCGCGCGGGAAATCGGGGGCGTTAGTGCCGTGCTTACCTTCGAGCCACACCCCTTGCAGGTCATTGCACCCGATAAGGCCCCTCCGTTACTCACCACGTTTGAACAGAAAATGCGTCTGATCGCTGACCTTGGTATCGAAGTCGGACTGTGCGTACCCTTTACTGAAACCTTTGCCAAACAAAAACCGGTTGACTTTATTCGTGACGTGCTATGTGCAACGATTGCTGTGCACGATCTTGTTGTCGGATATGATTTTCGCTTTGGACATCAGCGTGTCGGAACCACGGCCTTGCTTGAAGAGCACGCTTCAGATTTTGGTTATCAGGTTGCCGTTGTGCCTCCAAAATCGCAAGCGGGTATTGTGGTGAGTAGCTCAAACATCCGACATTTGCTCAGCGAGGGGGAAGTCGATGCTGCAGCCCGTTTGCTGGGTCGTTGCTATGCAATTGAGGGGGTAGTGGTTGAAGGGTTCCGGCGTGGCGCATCGCTGGGTTTTCCCACCGCCAATGTCCAGTCGGTGAATGCCATTGTCCCTCGTACAGGCGTTTATGCGGTTCGAGTTTGCTACCATCAGCGGCACTATCCGGGTGTCGCAAATGTTGGTTTTAATCCCACCTTTGGCAATGATGCGTTGAGTGTTGAAGCGCACCTATTTGACTTCAACGAAGACCTTTACGGTGCTACCGTTGAAGTGGAATTTATGCAACGTATTCGTGGCGAACGGAAATTTGCCTCTGTTGAAGAGTTGGTCGCACAAATTACGTGCGATGCTCAACAGGGTAGAGTTATTCATGCCGAATGGACAAAGGGGCCGTGAGGAGGGCTACCACGGTCGAAAGCGTTGCCATAGCCTGTGGCCTGGCTTCCCTCGCTCTCGATTTAGCCGCCGTACGAACTGTTGTGGCTCAATATAGTATTTGAATGCCTTGCGTCCATTGATAAATATAACGGGGATGTCTTCCGCATACTGCTCGGCAAGACAAGCATGCTGCAAAATGTTAATCTCGCGCAAGATGAATGGATGCTGATTTTGCAACTGCCTAAGAAGTGTTTTTGCCTCATCGCATAGATGGCAGTCAGGTTTGCCGTACAGTTCAACTAAGGGCAATGATTGGCTTGTCATGTTGTAAATTCCCTAAAATATAATGATAGACATTGGAATGATCGCGAAATGACTTTGCTATGCGCCCTGTGTCTATGGTACTATAAGTATCAAATCCTTAAGAAAGCGGGGTGGAGACGAACGGAAACGCTTACATAAACGGAGCCCATGATGGGGCCGTCAAACCACTGCACTAAGCATCCTTTAAGATTACAGTTTGGATTTATACAATCTTACCCAGTTTGCGTAAACCAAATTCCAGCCGCCGAGGCGTTGCGTCTATTGACCTGCGGGCGAAAGAGATGTGCAGGTTGGTAGGAGACGGGCAACGAGCCATGACAGGTAACCCTTCTAAACATATTGTAATCGCGATTGATGGGCCCGCCGGGGCAGGGAAGAGTACTGCAGCTAAACGCTTAGCACAGATGCTTGACTGCCGATATATCAATTCTGGGGCGATGTACCGGGCTGCCGGCTGGGTGGCTCATGCCCAACATGTCGCTTTTGATGATCAAGTCGCGGTCGCTGCGTTGCTTGGTCGTGTATCGATTGAATTTGCCTTTTCGGATGGCCAAACCGAGGTGTGGGTTGATGGCTGTCATATCACCTCCCAGTTGCGTGGAGAATCAGTCGGCAAAGCTGCTTCGGCCGTCGCGATTTTGCCTGCGGTGCGCGATGTTATCACGAAAAAACTACGCGATCTTAGCTCACCGGCGGCATTGGTAATGGAAGGTCGGGATATCGGTACGGTTGTGTTTCCTGACGCGACCTGCAAGTTTTATCTCGAAGCGTCGTTGGACACCCGTGCTCAGCGGCGCTTTCAAGAGATGCGACAGGCTGGGCAATCGATAACGCTGGGGCAAATCAGGCAGGCCATCGCGACCCGTGATACGCAAGATCAGGGCCGTTCGGTAGCGCCATTGAACAAGGCATTGGATGCGTACGTTATTGATACGACAGATTTAACAGTTGACGGTGTTGTAAAAATTATGCTATCAGGAGTTCGTAAACAAACGCTACAGCGTAATATGTGAAGTGGTTGCGGGACTTTAGAGGGCCGGGCTGCGCTTCCCCGTTACGTTATGTAGTAGAACAGGAGGTTATCTATCTTATGACTGACAACACGCCGCAAGAAGAATCGCCGGATGCTGATGTGGCAGCCGTCCAACAGCCTGACGAGCAGAGTCAGACGGATGTGGCGACAACTGATGACGTTATCGCGTTGAATGATGTCTCAAGCCCTGAAGAGCTCGAACGGCTTTATGAGGAAAGCCTGAAGCACATTCAAGAAGGCGAGATTGTCCGGGGACGTATTATCCAGATCGAACGTGATACGGTTCTGGTTGACGTTGGCTACAAATCTGAAGGCATGATCGACCTTGATGAATTTCCAGAGGGTGGCAAAAACCTCCAGGTCGGGGAAGAGATCGATGTGCTGCTGGAGGAAAAAGAGGATCGCGATGGCCAAGTCATTCTCTCCAAAGAGAAAGCGAATCGCATTAAGATTTGGGATGATATTAGTAAAAAATACGACGGCGATGAAATGGTTGAAGGTGTGGTTCTTGCCCGTATCAAAGGCGGTTTGACAGTTGATATTGGCCTCAAGGCCTTTCTGCCGGGCTCGCAGATTGACCTCCGGCCGGTGCGTAACCTAGATCGGCTGATTGGTGAGAAACTTCAGATGCGTATTATCAAGCTAAATAAGCGCCGGGGCAATATTGTGTTGTCACGCCGTGTACTGCTTGAGGAAGAGCGTCTGCAGGCGAAGCAAAAGACACTGGCTTCTCTTGCTGAGAGTCAGGTTATAGAAGGCGTCGTTAAGAATATCACGGAATACGGTGCGTTTATTGATCTGGGTGGTATTGACGGTCTCTTACACATCACTGATATGTCATGGGGACGAGTCGGGCATCCATCCGAACTTTTTGCTATTGGGGACCAGGTTGAAGTTGTGGTTCTAAAATTTGATCAAGCCAACGAGAGAGTATCGCTTGGTTTGAAGCAGATGACGCCGGACCCATGGGCCAATGTTGAGGAAAAATATCCCGAAACAGAGCATGTCTCGGGTACTGTGGTCAGCATCACAGATTATGGCGCATTTATTGAGCTCGAAGAAGGTATTGAGGGTTTGGTTCACGTGTCACAGATGTCTTGGGCAAGACGAACCCGGCATCCCTCAAAAATTGTCAATATCGGTGATACAATTGAAGCCGTTGTGCTTAATGTGGATAAGGATCGCAAACGCATATCCTTGGGTATAAAGCAGATTGAACCCAATCCGTGGTCGACGGTTGATGAACGCTATCCGGTTGGTAGTGAAGTTGAGGGAAGCGTTCGCAATTTGACCGATTTTGGTGCCTTCATTGCCCTGGAAGAAGGTATCGATGGCTTGATTCACATTTCAGATATGTCTTGGACACAGCGCGTTAAACATCCGTCCGAGGCGCTGAAGAAAGGCCAGACAGTTAAAGCGGTTGTCTTAAATGTGGATAAAGAGAATGAACGATTGTCTCTAGGGTTGAAGCAGATGGAACCCGACCCGTGGAGTTTGGTCGCAACCAATTATCAGGTTGGCCAGGACGTGCGGGTAAAAATTGTCAAAGTGGCGAACTTTGGTGCATTTGCTGAATTGGAAGATGGCGTGGAAGGTCTCATTCACTTGTCGGAATTGAGTAGTGAACGCATTGGCGAGCCGGAGGAGGTTGTTTCGGTTGGGCAGGAAGTGGATGCCAAGGTTATCAAAATTGATGCTGACGCCCGTAAAATAGGGTTGAGTATCCGGGCTTTTTCGGAAGAGTCCGACCAGAGTGAGTTGGATGCAGTGAATCGTCAGGTATCGGATACGGTGACGCTTGGTGATATGATTCCGGATGAAATTTCGGATTTACGGTCAGCCTTAGTGGATGCGGAAAAACAAGCAGCATCAACCGATGATGATGCGTCTGCTGTATAGAGCTAGGTTGGCCGATCTGGTTGCCCTTAGTGGCCGACGGGCGAGGGGTGTTGCATTATGCGTGACCACAAGATGCAAGTGCTGATACATGCGCCACCTGTGTGTCACATTAGAGTTGAAAGAGACTTGACAATGAGTGCCAGTGAGGGTTAGGTCACCCCCTCACTGGCAACGTTGATCGTAATTCGACGAGCCCCCTTTCAGGAGATTCGGTGGCATGACCAAGGCAGAGCTAGTCGAGCGGGTTGCCGAACAGATTGATCTAACGAAAAAACAAACTGAAACTATCGTTAATATTTTGCTTGATAGTATTACTGAAGCGCTCAGCCACGGGGATAAAGTGGAACTTCGTGGTTTTGGGAGTTTTCGGATACGAGGGCGCAATCCACGTGATGGGCGCAATCCTAAAACAGGCGATGCTGTCCATATCCCTGCAAAAAAAGTCCCTTTCTTCAAAGCTGGCAAAGAGTTGCGTGAAATGGTTGATAACCGCTAAAGCCTTTCCTTTTTTCCCTCATAATGGATCACCTGCTTGAGCTGGTATAAGGCGGAACCTCTGTTATGGCATCCTTGGCCGTACTCTACGGGCCCACAGCGGTTGGAAAAACAGCCCTTTCAATACCGATAGCCCGTGCCCTAGACGCGGAAATCGTGAATGTTGATTCACGACAAATTTATCGGTTCATGGACATCGGTACCGCCAAACCTACGGCTGCCCAGTGTGCGCAGGTCCCCCATCATCTACTAAACATACTGCTGCCTGATCAGGGCAGCTCGGCTGCATCATTTGTTGAAGCTGCCTGGCAGGTGATTGATGAACTCCTACAGCGGGGTAAACGCCCTCTTATTGTGGCCAGCAGCGGTCTTTATCTCCAAGCATTACTCTATGGTCTGATGGCTGCTCCGTCTGCTGATAAGCCTCTGCGTAGAAAATTGCATGCTTATGCTGATCGTTATGGGACGGCAACCTTGCACCAGCGTTTGCAAGTCGTGGACCCTCTGGCAGCGTTACAGTATCACCCGCATGACCGCATACGCCTTGTCCGTGCGCTGGAGGTGACCTATTTGACCGGTGAGCCCTTTTCCAGCCACGTTCAACGTCACCAACAACAGGGATCCGTCCATCCACACATCGGCTTTGGGTTGACACGTGAACGCTCTGAACTTTATGCCCGTATTGCGGAACGTACCAACGCGATGCTGACTGCAGGTTGGCTGGTAGAGGTGAGATCGCTGTTAGCGCGTGGTTATACCCGTAAATGTGCCGCGATGAATAGTCTTGGGTACCGTGAGTTGCTGATGTATCTCGACGGACAAATTTCTTGGCTCGATGCCGTCACTGCGATTAAGCAAGTCACCCGCCGTCTTGCGAAACGCCAGTTGACGTGGTTGCGCAAGTTTCCAGCATTACACGAAATCAATCTTTCAACTGTTGGAGAAAAAAACGCTGTCGCAAGCATTATTGAGCAATTGCGATAACTAGCGTTATTGACCAATCTTTGAAGCCTTCGGAGGGTAGGGTGCATCCGATATTATTCCGTCTTGGCCCATTGACCATTCGTTTTTATGGACTGATGTACGTCATTGCTTTGTTAGTTGCGATTTTTTTACTACGCATTGAAGCAAAGCGTCGTCATTTACCAGTGGAGCGCATGGTTGATGTGGCATTTTATGTGTTTCTTGGCGGATTGTTGGGCGGTCGTCTGTACTATGTGCTCTTAAAATGGGGGTATTACGGGGCACAGCCTCTCAAGATTTTTGCGATCTGGGAAGGCGGTATGGCAATCCATGGCGGTCTAATCGGTGGCTTGATTGGTGGCTGGTTGTTTGCGCGAGCAAGCCGCTTACCCTTTGCAACTCTCTGTGACATGGTGGCGCCGGCGGGCAGTTTAGGGCACGCCTTCGGTCGCTTTGGAAATTTTATGAATGGGGATGCGCATGGCTACCCTCTGCATTCGCCTGCCTTGCCGGCATGGCTGCAAAACTTTCCGGATTGGGTCGGTGTCGTTTTCCCGCTTACCAGTATTGCAGGGCGGGAGTTTGGGGCAGTGCCTTTACATCCTGTGATGCTGTACGAAATGGTGTTGAATCTCATCGGTTTTGTTTTGCTGTGGAGCATCCGCAAAAAATCTTTCCCGCCTGGCGGCTTGTTCGGGTTGTATCTGATGTACTATGCTGCGGTGCGGTCGTTTACATCGCTCTTTCGGGCAGATGATCTTTATCTAGGCGCCTTTCGAATGCCTCATCTGATTAGTATCGTTATGGTTGTCGTTGGCATCGTGCTGCTGTTCCGTCGTCAGCTTTGCTCAGACGCCACATAATGGGAAGTCGTATGAGCTTTGGGCGAGGGTAGGAGAGATATACTAAATTGGTGGAACACCATCTGGCTGCAAATCACTGCGATGATCGGCGACAACAATGCCCATACATTAATATGGCTATATTGCGCGCCAATGCGTATATCACCCCCCCAGGTTGGTGTGAAGGGCTCCGGGCTAAGCCTAAGGAAAAAAAAGATAACATCAAGGAGGAGCACCAGCTTGCCAATGGAAGCCAGATTGGCGATGCGTTGCAAAGCTGACTCCTTTCTGCAAAACAAGACGAATCCCCCTGGGATGCCAGCACTAAGTAACGCGATTTCTAGAGACCAATGTTGCTGGTCGACGACTACAAAAACCATAAATGTGAGCAAGAAGGGCGGAAATGCCTCAAATAAGACCGGGATTGAATGACAGAATTGTTGTAAACCACGTGGGACTAGGCGAGTAACAATCGAAAGCAATATGCTTAGTGCTGCGATCAATAGGGTGATGAGAAAGACACGGGGAATAGAAGCACGAAAGCCTAGAAGCGTACGGCTTAATACGTCCCGGCCAAGAAAGTCGGTGCCAAGCACATAGCGCGAGTTTGGCGATAGCAACTGATCGTAGGTGTGAATCTCTGTTGCATCATGGGGTGATAAGTCAGGCGCCCAGTTTGCCAAGGCAAGGAGGGCTAGCAGGCCCAACATGGGGCGCACCACCTCGCGGAGGCTAGTAGGGTTAGATTTGTCGTTTACAATCTGATACCTCGCACTGTCGTTTTCTTGGCTGCCTCTGCTGTACCGATCAAACACCATGATCAGTACAATATAAAGACCACCTGCGGCCAAAATAAAGCCTTGTAATAGCGGGAAGTCGCGTCGTCTGATGGCGGTAACGCCGACGTTGCCAAGCCCTGGGAGCGTAAAGATGTATTCAATGAGCAGGAGTTCCATTAGAAAATATCCAAGCAGGGGGCGAAAGCGTTGGCTGAAGTGCCGCCATCGGAGCGCATAATATGTCCATCTGCCCGCTTGGCTGGGTGGGTGAGCCCGATAGGCTCTGACATGCCGGCTTTGGACATGCCATACGATAAGAGGTGTTAAAGCCAAAGCGGATGTCGGGATAAACATGACCAATGGTTTGCGGTAATAGGCTGGGTCAAAAAGTGACACATTTACCAGGTCGGCCCATCCGAGATGCCAAACTGCTATATCATATAGAATTAGGGCAATTAAAAAACTTGGTATAGCTTCTAGCCAACGGAGGTTGTAATCGTTTGGCGCCAATGCATGAAGAGGTTTGCGAGTACGAAGGCGACCTATCATCTTGAGGATTATCGTCCATATAGTGTATGACACCGCTGTCCACATAAGATGAATAAGGGTAAAGCCCGTTGCTTTGAGAATATCGCTAAATACCGGACGACGGTAATGGCGTGAATAGCCCCATTGTCCAGTAGCCAGACGTTTCATCCATATGCTGTATTGCGCTGTTAGAGAGCGATCAAAACCATAGGTTTTGATTAGGCGCGCGCGCTGCTTTGGATCATCGAAACGGCTCTCGTAAAGTCTAATC
>JAPULM010000128.1 GCA_027294925.1 bacterium | reverse complement strand
CCTTGCCTGTTAGCATAATGATGGGGCGTCGGTAATCTTTGCTCCTCAGTTCCTGTAAAAAAACGAGGCCCGTATCGCCCCCCAAAAGGTAATCAAGGATGATCACATCCACCTGATGATTCTGTAATGTGTCTCTTCCTTCCTGCATACTAGGACATGCGACAAAGTTGATAGCAAACGCTGTCAGACCCTCAAGGCTGCGTCGCAGAAGTTCGATGTCGCCTGGATCGTCATCAATGGCTAGTACGGTGAGCGATACCGGTAACATGCCTTATCCTCAGTGGATCAAAATACAGGCGCCTATTCATCCAAAAGGTCAGGCAAGGTGGCTTTCTAGGCCACACAACTGTCTTGTCCGACCGACGCTGTGCCCAGAACAAATTTAAAATGGGCGCCGTCGCCCGGCTGAGATTCAACCCAGATGCGTCCATGTTGACGCTCAACGGCTTTACGACAGATGGCGAGCCCCACACCAGAGCCTGCATATTCCGAATGGCCGTGAAGACGTTTAAAAGGTACGAAAATGGGCTCCATATGCTCTGGCTTGATACCAATGCCGCAATCCTGTACGCCAAGAATCCATCCCTCAGGGCTTTGTTCGGCAGTAAGCTGAATGACAGGTTGGCGCTGTGCGACAAACTTTAAGGCGTTATCGATGAGATTCTGATAAATCAGGCTGAGCAGTCGTGGGTCGCCCCATACGGCAGGTAATGGATCACGGCTAATGGTAGCTTGGCTTTCTTGCAGGCGCGTGGCGAGGCCACTTAAGACGTCATCGACACAGTCGTCAACCGATATCCATTCGTACTTAACGGCAGTTCGCCCGGCCTGAGAAAAGGTTAAAAGGGTTTGCATTAAGACTTGCATGCGGCTAGCCGTGTCCATAATGTAGTGGATGTCTTGTTCGGCGCGCTTGGGCAAATTTGTACCCAAGTCTCGCCGTAAGTGATGGCAGAAGGCGATCAATTTCCGCACCGGCCCTTGTAGATCGTGCGCAGCAATATAGTTGAATTCCTCAAGTTCCGCTTCGCGCTGCTCTAGTGCCGCAGTCTGTGTGACTAATGATGCTTGTGGTTCATTTAAGGGCTCAAGTGCCGTGATGGTTTGCTGAGACGAGCGAATATGATACATCGCCATACCGATAAACGGTAGTAGATAAGCGATGACTTTAAGGGCGTGTGCGACATAGAAAAAAGTGTCAAAGGGGGTTTTGGAAAGAAAGGACATATAGACTTGTGCACTCATATTCGGTATGAAACTAATGACCATTGCATGCAACAGCGCATTTGGCTCTTTTGCATGCAAACGATGAAACAACAACATGCCGCATAGAAAAAGGACAAAAATCGAGATGGTGTCATTTGGCGGGCTGGCGATCAGGTGCAGTAAATTTGATTGATGACTTTGGCCGCCTGCAACATAGAAATGGGCGAACCCTAAAACCAAACCACCGAATACAATGGTATTCAAAAGGATAAGGGATGCATTGCGATGAATTGAATGGGATTGTTTCACCATCGTGAAACAAGCGGTTATGGCCAATAAAAGGGCGGCAAAATAACGGCTAACGGTCCAGGTGAAAGACATGGGGCTGGATGCCTGGTTAATGAGTAGTCCATCGGAGATGAGGATATGGAGACCATCCATCAGACCCATACAACCTATTCCGACCCCGATGATGAGAACGATGGCATGGCGCGTTAGACAGAAATGAATCAGAGCCAACAAAACAGTTGATAATGTGGTATAAAATGCACTCCATTCCAGGAGCATGTGGAGACTGTGAGAAGTTTGTATGGTGCTGGATAAGACGTTTTGATCCAGGCTGCTTAGTTTGAACGCAAGCGGCATGGTGCAAAGGACGAAGACGGCTCCGGTTAGTAGATTGGGTAGCCTTGTTTGTCCGCTGTTTGCCAGATTTGTAGGGTTCATAGTACGACGTCGGGTTGCATCAATCGTTGTTTAAGACGGCGTTAGAAAGGACACTATGCAAGAATCCTCCCCCTTTCAGGATAAGTATATCCAACCATCTGACCCGATACCTATTGAAATTAATGGGACCCCACATCAGGTGGCGGTTGAGCATCGGACGACGTTGCTTGAGGTGCTACGCGATCATCTGAATCTTACCGGTGCTAAGCGTGCCTGTGATCGTGGTGAATGTGGCGCCTGTACCGTGCTGGTCGATGGGCGTCCGATGGTTGCCTGCCATCTGTTGGCAATTCAGGTACAAGGACGCAAGGTGGTAACGGTTGAAGGACTTTTCGAACAGGATGATTTTAAGCCGATTTTAGATGCATTCGTGGCGCATGACGGTGGTCAATGTGGGTTCTGCATCCCCGGTTTTGCGGTGGCTGCTTATGCATTGCTGCAACAACAGAAAGGCAGTAGCCCTTGGCACATTCGCTGGGAGCTGGTTGGTCATATTTGCCGTTGTAATGCATACGAGAATATTGTTGCAGCCGTTGATGCCGCCAGGCTGCATTTCGTTAGTAAGGCAGGTGACGCATGAACAATAAGCTGACCGTCGTTGGCACCAACGTACCGCGCATCGGTTTTTCCGACAAAGTCAATGGTCGAGCCCTGTACACGGCTGATTTGAAGCGTCCAAACATGTTATATGGCAAGCTGCTGCGCAGTCCCCATGCGCATGCACGAATTCTCCGTATCGATGTGTCGCAGGCGCTGCGCCTGCCTGGCGTGCACGGCGTTTTGACCCACCAAGACGTTCCTGCGCTCCGCCTGGATGAGGATTTGTTGCCCTTAGACCCGGTCCTCAGATTTGTTGGGGACGAGGTGGCAGTGGTGGCGGCTGAACGAGAAAGCATCGCTGAGGATGCCTTAGCCTATATTCAAGTCGAATATGAGGTGTTACCGGCGGTATTTGATGCATCATCCGCCCTCGCAGCAGATGCGCCTCAGGTACATCCCGGGGGGAACTTAGTAGGTGGACAGCCGATGCGTCTAGAGCGTGGTTGTGTGGAAGATGCCATGGCCGGCGCTGATCGGGTGTTTGAAGGCGTCTTTCATACCCACATGCACGCTCCCGTTGGGATGGAAACCCGAGCTGCTTTGGCCGAATGGCAAGGCAACCAGCTCACCGTTTGGAAAACCAGCCGAGCGGTGCATGAAGCCGACCAGGTCACGCTTGCCCGTGCATTAAGTTTACCACTTGATCAGGTTCGAGTCATTTGCACCCATATGGGGGGTGGTTTTGGTAATAAGGACGAAGGCCGTCTAGCCCTTCTGGTGGCTTTGCTAGCCAAGCAGACGCAACGGCCTGTCCGAATTGAATACACCCGTCCAGAGGAATATGTGGCGGGAAGAAATCGGCAAGAAACACACATGCAACTCAAGATCGGTACGCGTTCAGATGGAACGCCAGCAGCGATCTCGCTACAAGCGACGATGAATGCGGGCGCCTATATTGCCTCTGGTATCCGGGTGGTGCGACGGGTTGCTCAAGGTCCGCTTTATTTATATAACTGCGCCAATAGCCGTTTCACAGGTGTGGCTGCCTACACCAATCGGCCTGCAGGCGGGTCATTCAGAGGCCTCGGGGCGCCATTAGGGCATTTTGCCTTAGAAGTGCTGATCGATCAAATTGCTACATTTTTTGATCTTGACCCCCTCGACTACCGCTTATCGCATCATGTGACATTGGCCGGTCAGCCTGGCCAAAGAACGACACCAGCTAACGAGCTTTTGCCTGATGAGCCGGTTGAGGGCGGCGTGCCATTTTCGAGTAACGGGCTACACGAATGTCTGCTTGCCGGGGCTGAACAAATCGGCTGGCGCCAGCGTCGTGCCGCCCACGGCGCCGCCACAGGTGAGATACGTCGCGGGCTCGGCATGGCCATGTGTATTTATAAAGGGGGGGTTGGGCGGCAGGCTGAGGCCGAGGTGCGCATCGCCTCGGATGGCCGCGTTAAGGTGGCGATTGGCGTGGTGGATGTCGGGCAGGGCTCAACAACGATTTTAGCCCAAATGGTGGCTGAAACGCTGCACCTTCCGATTGATTGTATTGACATGGTGATGGCGGATACAGCTATCACACCGCCGGCACACCGGACAGCTGGCTCAAGTACCACAACGACGAGCGGGGCGGCGGTGAAACAAGCAGCGCAAGAGGCGCGCCGACACCTGCTGGAACGAGCTGCGGCGCAACAGCAAGAATCTGTGCTCAATTTGCAAGATGGGGTGTTGGTGGGAGCCGGCGGCACACGTTATGCCTATGATTTCGCATCCATTGTAGCGGGGATGCCGGGCGATATCGTTGGTACGGCACACGTCACATCCGGCAGCACCGACTATCTGATCAATACCTTTGGCGCCCATTTCGCCGAGGTTGAAGTTGATATGCTGAGCGGTCGTATCCGGATCCTACGTTATGTTGCGGCGCAGGATGCCGGGCGTGTGATACACCCCCTTTTAGCTCAAAACCAAGTGTCTGGCGCCGTATTGCAATTTCTGGGCATTGCCTTGCGTGAAGAACTTTTTGTCGACCCAAGGTCTGGGGTGACGCTGAACGATAATTTCTTGGAGCATAAAAGCACCAGTGTGGTTGATTTTCCCCCTATTGAAGTGCTATTCCGTGGCGACCCTGACCCGATTGGCCCATACGGCGCCAAAGCGCTTGGCGAACCTCCGGTTGTCCCCGTTCTGGCAGCTATTGCCAATGCAGTGGCCAATGCAACTGGTGTCTGGCTTTATGAAGCACCATTTACCCCAGTTAGGGTTCTACAGGCCGTCCGCAAGCAAGGAAGACGTCTGTTATGAAACCGTTTACCTTTATTGAACCGAATAGCCTCGATGAGGTCATGCACCAATTGAGCCTTAGTAATGGCCATAGCCGCTTAATCGCTGGCGGCAGCGATTTGCTGGGTGAACTGAAAGAGCAAATCGTTGCGTATGATCAATTGGTGAGCTTGGCTGGAGTTACAAGCCTACGTCACATCCAAACTGAAGGCGCCGGGCTCAGGTTAGGTGCTTTGGTTACCTTGGATGAGCTTGAGCACGATAGCCGTATTTTGGCGACATATGGTATTCTCGCTGAAGCCGCGCGCGGGGTGGCCACCCCGGAGATACGTAATCAGGGCACTCTGGGAGGGAATTTGTGTCAACGGCCCCGCTGCATGTATTACCGTCATGCCTTAACGCCGTGTCTAAAAAAGGGTGGTGACCACTGTCCGGCTGTCGATAGCCCGTTCCAGGCCTATTTATCTGTTATGGGAGGGCCTGACTGCTATAGCGTCCATGCTTCAGATCTTGCCCCGCCGCTTATGGCACTTGAGGCAGAAGTTACGATTGCTAACTTAACCGGTAGCAGATCGATACCGGTTGAACAATTTTTCAGCGGTCCGGAGCAAGATGTCCAACGTGAAAATGTCTTACAGCCTGGAGAAGTTTTGACCGCCGTGATCCTGCCAGCTTCTAAGCCTGGTTGGCAGGGGATTTATGTTAAAGCGCGTGAGCGCGCGGCGGGTGATTTTCCGCTGGTCAGCGTGGCGGTTGGATTTGCGCTGAGCGGTGAGCAAATTCAGCATCCTCGTATCGTGCTGGGCGGGGTTGCTCCCGTCCCATGGCGAAGCGCCGATGCGGAGGCGGTCTTGCAAGGCCAACCGGCAACACCACAGCATGCTGCTGAAGCAAGCCAGATTGCGCTTGCAGGTGCGCAACCTCTCGCCCACAATGGGTTCAAATTAGAGATCGCTCGTACGCTTATTGCCCGTGCGATTATGACCGTCGCTTCGTCGTTGCAAGGGACTTAAGCGTTTTAAACCATGCCCGCTGCGTCTTTTACATAACGCGCTACTTGCTCATGGGTAGCGAACCAAACCCCTGGGTGCGAATTAATATATTGAATCAGTTCATCCAGCACACTCATGCGTGAACGATGGCCGACAATATGCGGATGCATGGTGAGAAGAAACAAACCCCGTTCGGCATAAGCGCCGTCGAACTCGCGGCGCCAGACCTCGCCGACCAGCGAAGGGGCAGTGTGTGGGCGCACGCCGGACAGACGGTCCATGCCGAAATAGGGGTAATCATCTTTGATCCATTCAACCGGTAATTCGACGATTCCGGTAGGTTCGCCATCTTCTACCAATTCGTAACACTCATCATCGCCCATCAGCGACGAGTCATATAGCAAGCCCATTTCCCGCATGATACGGAGCGTTGCAGCGCTAAAATCCCAAGAGGGTGTACGCAGACCAACAGGGGGCTTGCCCGCTATCTTTTGTAAGACTTCAGCTGCACGGTAGCTCAGGTCACGCTCGTCGTCCGCAGACAAATTACTGTTACGTTCATGTATCCAGCCATGCAAGCCCACCTCATGACCGGCAGCAGCAGCGTCTCGTACATCATCAGGATGTAGGAGGGCTGCCACCGCCGGGACGTAAAAGCTAGCTGGAATCCCGTAGCGTTCGAGAAATTTGAGAATGCGGGGCATTCCGGCTCGTGAGCCGTATTCACCCTGGGCAAGCAGAGCAGGCGAGGATTTTCCGTCCCTCAAGGTGGAGGTCTCCTGGTCGACATCGAATGACAGGGCCACCGCGACTTGGGCGTCCTGCGGCCACAGCTCGGGTTTAAGCCGGCGCCCTGCCCGAACTTTGTTAACCACTTGCTGCCAACGATCTTCCGGCCAACGCCATGAGGCGTCGGGCCCAAGACCGGCGAGCGCCCCTTCAACCGTTGCAGTTGCCGAGGTACTCTCCGAATGATCCTGTTGCATGATGTTCTCCTCTAAAGATGATGTCTCCCGTTAGGCCATAATTAAATCTACCTTCCAGCGGCTTGCAATACTCTCTTTAGCCTTATTGCCAATCTAACCATGATCCTTTTGATTGGGGCGTGGCAAAAGAGGAATCATTGATGTGTGGTTCCTTGCATATCTGTTTATATGCTCCCGCTGGTCCTAACAGCCTAAAAACTGCGCAGCTCAGTATTGATCGGAGCATCCTAGAATTCATGAATGCTCCGGGTTAGACGTCCTTCACACAGATCATCAGTTTGCCCGTGTTGGTTCCCGTGTGTAACTTCTTCACCGTTTGAAGCACATTCTCTAATCGAACCACCGCCGCCGTCGGCCAGTTGACATGCTCCAACCTCGCGGCAAAAACTGAAAAGCCCGTTCACATTCGTTGCGATGGTCTGCGCGAAGAGTTCGTCGGTCGCTCAGACGTCACACCAGCCTCAGCGATGACGTCCGCATTGTTAACTAGGATATCGACTCGGCCAAACGTCTCCCAGGCCTGTCCGACGGTTGCTGCCACTTGTGCGGGGTCGGTTACCTCACAACCGACCGGCAGGGCCTTGACGCCAAGGCTCTCCACCTCCGCCGCGGCTGCCGCAAGGTTGTCCGTGCTCCGAACTGATCCAGTGCATAACTTCTCTTCTTTTCCTCTCACGCCCTGGAATAGCTATATAAGGCTATCATAACATAATCTGAAGGGAGCATGATGGGGTTTTTTGCCCGATAATGATGGACACCATGTTGAAGACAAGGGTATAGTGCAACGCAAGATGAAGGTTCAGGTTTTTCTTGTCGGGGGAGAAGTGCGATGTTAAGTGCAGAAGCGAATGAGTTGTTAACTCGAGTGGGACCTGGGACGCCTATGGGTGCGTTGATGCGGCAATACTGGCTGCCGGTATTGCTGTCGTCAGAACTTGAAGCCGGTGGGCGAGTCAAACGGGTCAAGCTCCTGGGCGAAGATCTGGTCGCCTTTCGGACCGAGAAAGGCCAGGTCGGCCTGATCGGCGAATTCTGCTCCCACCGGCGGGCCTCACTCTACTTCGGGCGCAATGAGGCATCGGGTTTGCGCTGCGTGTATCACGGCTGGAAGTATGGCCTGGATGGTCAGTGTCAGGATATGCCTAACGAGCCGCCGGAGAGTAATTTCCAGGACAAGGTTCGCCACCCTGCCTATCCTTGCGCCGAACGTGGCGGCGTGGTTTGGACCTACATGGGACCCTCCGACTCACCGCCAGGACTGCCCGACCTGGAGTGGGCCATGGTGTCTAAAGGGCAACGTTTTGTGTCCAAATTTTACCAGGAATGCAACTATCTCCAGGCCCTTGAAGGCGGCATCGATCCGGCTCATATCTCGTTCCTACACGGCGTGGTCAATGCGAGTGATGACGACTTGCGAAACGACCTCGATAAAGCTGCTGCCGGTTTTGCACTCGCCGTTCAGCTTGCCCGCGCGCCCGACCTGGAGGTCGTGGATACGGACTATGGCGTCTTGATCGGCGCCCGTCGAGACGCCAATGAAGGACAGTACTACTGGCGGATTACCCAGTTCCACATGCCGTTTCACACCATGCCGCCCACCGATCCTAAGGCTGATCCTGTTCTGCACACGCACATCTTTGTCCCCGTTGATGATGAAACGGTGATCAACTGGTGTGTCTCGTGGCAGCCGACCCGCGACTTGAGCGAGGATGAGCTGGCTGCGATGCATGCCGGCCTTAGCATTCATATCATGGATTACGCCCCGGCGACCAATGTGCCGTACGGCAACATCCGGCCGCTGGCCGATCGGCAGAACGATTACGAGATGGATTGGCAAGCGCATCAGACCCGAAAGCTCTTTGGCGTTCCAGGGGTGGGTGCACAGGACAAGGCGATTACCGAGAGCCAGCAACCCATCTTCGACCGCACTCAGGAACGCCTGGGGCGGGCCGATATAGGGATTATCCGGGTCCGTGACTGTCTGCTCGACGCGGCTACGGCGCTTAAGGAACAGGGCGTTCCACCGCCTGGGATTGAGCCGGCCTCTTTCGCCATTCGTCCTGTCTCTGTGCTGCTCTCAAAAGACACACCGTGGATGGAAGGGGCGCAGGCGCACCTGGTGGTCGATCAGCGGTAAGCCGCGCCGGGTGCCATCGGAGAGCCTGTTGAACGTCAATCATCATGGTGCAGGATTTATCGATCATGAGTCAGGCTGTTAATCAGATGTTTGCCGCCATCGCTCGGCATTACGACAGCCTGAACAGCATTCTGAGCTTGGGCTTGCATCATCGTTGGCGTCGTTATGCGGTCGTCCGTTCGAATTTGCGCCCAGGCGCAAGGGTGCTGGATCTATGTAGTGGAACAGCTGATCTGGCGCTTGCTTACGGCAAGTGTCTAGGCAGCAACAGCCAGATTGTTGCGACTGATTTTTGTGACGCGATGCTGACTTACGGCATCCGCAAAGCCAAACAACGCCAGACAGCTCTTACCTTTGCGCTTGCTGATGCCCAGCGGCTGCCGTTCACAAATGCTGCATTTGACTGTGTCTGTGTTGCATTTGGTCTACGAAATGTGGATTGTTTGGTCACTGCGCTGCGGGAAATGCACCGGGTTCTAAAGCCTGGTGGGGTTGCGGTTGTATTGGAATTTGGTCAACCGCATGGCCCCATTTTAGGCCCCCTGTATGGTTTCTATGCGAGGCACCTTATGCCGTGCATCGGCGGTTTTGTATCGCGGAATCGAGCCGCTTACACGTATTTACCGACAACTGCGGCCGTTTTTCCGGCTGGCGAAAAATTTGCCCATCATATGGCCGAGCAATCTTTTCGTAATGTATGTGCCGAACCGTTGATCGGTGGCATCGTTTATCTCTATATGGCGACTCGTTCAACTTGATTGATTAGGAGAGTTCGATGGCTCAGACACCTCAGGATATTATCTATACTAAACAGCATGGGGTCGCGACCATTAGTCTTAACCGACCACAAGTTCTGAATGCCTTCCGACCACGAACGGTTGATGAGATGATCGATGCTTTCAATGATGCGTGGTATGATGATGCGATTGGTGTGGTGGTGTTGACCGGTGAGCAAGGCAACTTTTGTAGTGGCGGCGATCAAAAGGTGCGGGGACACGGCGGTTATGAGGACGAAAGCGGTAAGCCCCGTTTACAGGTGCGAAACCTACACCGAGCGATTCGAGAGATCCCTAAACCCGTCATTGCGAAAGTGGATGGGTACGCTATTGGCGGCGGCCATGTGTTGCATGTGATTTGTGATTTGACGCTCGCCTCGGATCGCGCCATCTTTGGACAGACCGGACCAAAAGTTGGGAGTTTCGACGCTGGTTTTGGCGCCATGTATCTGGCGCGTATCGTGGGTGAAAAGAAAGCACGTGAGATCTGGTATTTGTGCGATCAATACAGTGCCCAAGAAGCCCATCAGATGGGGTTGGTCAATAAAGTGGTGCCAGCTGACCAATTGGATGCTGAAACGGACGTCTGGTGCCAAAAAATTCTGGCTAAAAGCCCGACCGCGATTCGCTTTATGAAAGCAGGATTTAACGCCGATACCGATCACGGGTATGGCTTGCAGGCCCTCGCACACGGCGCCACCAGCCTCTTTTATATGAATGAGGAAGCGCGTGAGGGTCGTCTGGCGTTTCTAGAGAAACGTAATCCGGATTTTGAAAAATACCGTGGCACACCGTGGTAATTTCTGGCCGAGAGCAACGATGATAGGTCGACAAACCATCCATACCTGGTATTGGGCCATTCGCCCGTTTTCACTCAGCGCCTCAGTGGTTCCGGTGGTGGTGGGTAGTGCCCTGGCCAGCCAATACAGCCCTTTTAACGGGGGGTTGTTTGTGCTTATTTTGCTTGGCTCTTTGCTGCTTCAGAGCGCGACAAATTTAATCGACGAGTATGCCGATCATGGGCAGGATAGCGGCGAGACGAAGAAAGTTCTAGCGCCCTATAAGGTCATATCGCTTGGCCTGCTAAATTCGCGACAGGTACTTTATGGTGCATTGACTTGTTTTGCCCTAGCGACGCTTATTGGGGTTTATCTTGTCTTACGTACCGGATGGCCATTGATCGGGGTTTGTTTAGCCAGTCTAGGTGTCGCTTATGGTTATAGCGCAGGCCCTAAACCTCTAGGGAATATGGCGTTGGGCGAACTGATTGTGTTTATCTTCATGGGACCCGTGATGGTGACATCCAGTTTTTATGTCTTGACTCAGACCCTAAATTGGACAGTGGTTTGCGTGTCAATACCCGTCGCATGTCTCGTTACAGCTATCTTGGTGGTCAACAACCTACGTGATACGGATGAGGACCGCCACAGTGGTAAAAAGACCCTGGTTACCCTGTGGGGGCGTCGTCCAGTGGTGTGGTTGTACAATTCGCTATTGGTGATGGCGTTCGCCAGTATAGTTGGCTTCGTGCTGAGTGGGGTTGGCTCATGGATCTGGTTGGCACCGTTGCTGGTGTTACCGCGCGGAATCGCAACCGCAAAGATGGTACAAAGCGGCAGCGAACGCGCTGTCTTGCATCAAGCGATGCAGGGTACGGCCACGCTTCACCTGCAGTTTGGCCTGTTGCTGGCGATTGCCTTGCTTCCGACCGCCTAGCACACAAGGTGGGGGCAGCATGCGCTCACCCTGTCCTGTGCCTTGACGAGGCGGCTCACCTCGTGTAGCCTATGCTGAGGCCTCTCTCCTATTTCTTACCACCACAAGGAGCCTCACATGGCGATCAGCACTCGCAGAA
>JAPULM010000127.1 GCA_027294925.1 bacterium | reverse complement strand
TTGCCGTGCATCGACCCTTTCGTCATTCTCCTCGTTTTGAAGCAGACCTTGCCTTGACAAACAGGCGCCTAACCACATACTTTGGAACCTCTGGAAGTTCGCTAGAATATGTTTAAACTGGTGCAGCGATCAGTAGGGTCTGCTGGCCTCTCTACTTTCAGAGTTTGCTTGGATGGAATGATCCGGGTTAGGGCTTTCGACAAGGATGTGATAATGATTTCGCAGCATTTACAAGCCTTATTCGGTTTGCAAGGCAAAGTTGCCCTGGTAACGGGCGCTTCAAGTGGGTTGGGTATTGAGTTCGCTCGTGGGCTTGCGATGGCTGGTGCAGCCGTTGCACTCGTGGCTCGACGGCTCGAGCGTTTACAGATGGTTGCTCGGGAGCTTGAAGAATTGGGCGTACGCGCTCAGCCTATACAGGCCGATCTCCGAGACGAAGCACAGATTGATTCTGCCATACAGCAGACGCAGGAAGTGCTCGGTCCGGTTGATATCCTTATTAATAATGCCGGAATAGCGCCAGTTAGTCGAGCTGAGCGTCATAGCATGGAAAAATGGCAGCAAACTCTCGACGTTAATTTGACAGCTGTTTTTTTGTGTTGCCAAAAAGTAGGTAAGCAGATGATTGAGCGAGGCCAGGGCGGGCGTATTATTAACATTTCCTCCGTCTTGGGTGAGGGGGCTAATAGTATACACAAAACCGTTGGTTATGCAGCTACAAAAGGTGCTGTGACCAACATGACACGGCAACTGGCGGTTGAATGGGCGCCATATGGAATTACGGTAAACGCGTTGGCGCCATCATGGTTCCCTACCGAGATGATTACTGATCCGCGTGATGGTCAGGTGCAAGACGATCAGCGTGCCCGGATGGAACTCTTTACCCCGATGGGGCGTCTTGGGCAAGAAGGAGAGTTGCTAGGTGCAGTGATTTTTCTTGCCTCACCCTCTGCATCTTATATCACCGGTACTATTTTACACGTTGATGGCGGGTGGCGGGCGTGGTAGGTCGGAGCGGCGCGCAGGGTAAGCCAGAGGTTTTGTGCTAATTATAGCCTGTTTATCCCTATTTTTTGGAAATGTTGAGGTGGGTTTCTAAAGCTTGTCGAGTAGGTGACCGATAAGATTCGGTTTGCCCGTTGCCAGGCTTCACGAAGGCCGGGTGGCCATGTGGTATGAGACAAGATGTAGACCCACTTTGGATAGGGAGGTAGGGCATGGCTGTGACCTTAGTTGATCCTTCACAAAGAGAGCTGATCGCCTGGTTTAGTAATGCCGAAATTGGTGAGCAATGTCATGTGGTAATCCAGAGCCAACAGACATATATGTTTTTGACCAAGTTGAGTCCTGTGACTATTCAATGGCAGATGCCGGTCGCCATGGGCAAGGATGGTGCTGTAACGGGCTCCTTGCAATTTCTAGAGTTGCTACAAAGCTGGGAAGGAGAGATCGCTCAAGTATAGATGTTATTTCTAGATTCAGCAGGAGTCGGAGGGCGAATGATGGCGGCGCATACGGTGATCTTTGATCATCCGGAAAAACATACGTTAGCGTATGAGTATTTCTATTCAGCATCTGATTGGCGAAGCTGTTATCATAGAAAGTGCATGTTAAGATATCGTGACCCGCCCAGAAGTGCTGTCACCAGCACTTGCGTCTTACCGGTTTTCAGATGATAACAAACTAGCTCGGTGCCACACCACATGTGCGGACGCTACGACATACACAGCGATATCAAGATTATCGAGACACGTTTTGGGGTTAAATACACTGACGAACCCTTAGCGCCTCATTACAATGCCGCTCCGTCTCAATACCTACCGGTCATCA
The DNA here is from genome assembly GCA_027294925.1 of bacterium. Next base: position 3,789 of record JAPULM010000127.1, on the reverse strand, counting down.
GTGATGACCCTGCACACATGTCACTAGCGCAATGGGGATTCCTTCCGCATTGGAAGAAACCAGATACCGCCCTGCGGGCGATGATCAACGCAAGAGCCGAAACCATTGAGCAAAAACCCCTCTTTCGTGCCGCATTCAAAAAAAACCGTTGCCTGATACCTGCTGACGCCTTCTACGAATGGCAGCGATCTGGTCGCCACAAAATCCCCTACCGGATCGGCCTTAAAACCGATGAGCCATTTGTATTTGCCGGTATTTGGGGCTCCTATACCGATACCCTGGGCATAGAGACGCCAACGTTTGCAATCCTGACCACCGAACCCAATTCCTTACTAGAAACAATCCACAACCGGATGCCAGTGATTCTCCGCCAAGAAGATGAGCACGACTGGTTAAATCCCCGCCTTTCTCTGAGGGACGCTAAACATCTGCTTATACCCTATCCGGCCGAGAGGATGCAGGCCTACGAAATCTCAACGCGGATCAACGCCCCCACCTACAATCTGCCCAACGTCATTGAGCCGATCAAATATTAGCCCAACACACCGCACGTCTCAACAGCTCGTCCAGACGTCTACCGGTGCTTGAGGCGTGTTAAATATGTCACTTGATGGGAAAGTAACGACCACCCAAGGCAGTATGGAAAGCATACTACAGGGCAAAGGACTCTATAGGCTGATAGTTTCAGAACCGATGCACTACTTAAAGGAGATAGACCTTGGTTAACGTAGCACTGATAGGAAACATTTTCAGAATTGCCTGAACCCTAGTCTCCAGCGGTGGAACCGTCACACTCGTCGGTACCACGTCTGTAGACCCGGCGCTATCGGCATGCCTGGAATCACCTTTCTTCCCGGTCACAGCCTGGCCGATAGGCGATGTGCAGTGAGCACATTGAAGGGGACGAACGGGGCGCCTCGTCACGCTACTGCGTTTCTCGATGACGCAACATGGGATGGCCTACGGGGTGCGAGCCCTAGGGTCACGGAACCGCCATAGTAGTCGCGGGAGTCACGCGGCGGCGACGGTCTAACCACTTTGAATGTTGGCCCAGGACACGAAGCAGCGTATCATAGAGATAAGGTGTGTTTTCCATACTCATTGATTATGCTTATTATGATTTGTCAGTCAAGCAGGGACGCTCACTCTGCTTTAACAGAATGATTCGCACGTTAATAGGCTATGAAAGGCTGGTCTCCGTCGCTGCTCGATTGCGGCTTGAGCCGCTGAGCCACATGCAGCCGATAGCGCAACCGCCGCTGATGATCGCTGTCGTAAATGTGAGGGTATAGCTGCCGCTGACATCGAACAAACGGCCTCCCAACCAGGCGCCAATCGCCGCGCCAAGATTGCCGCTGGGATTAACCACCATAAAGATCGTACCGACATGAGGTCCATCAAACAACGCCACGGTTTTGGCCGCGATCGAGATACCGCCGGCGCCTTGGGCAAAGCCGTAAATGATCACAAACCCATAAAGCAACCAGCGAGCCTCAACGTGAGCCAGTAGTAAAAGCGTACAAAAACCCAGCATGGTACAACTCATTGCCAGGCTAAACGCACCGTTCGGCTGTATACGATCGACCAACCAACCGAAGAACATACGGCCGGGCAAACTGACCAGACTCACAGCCCCCAACAGGGTCGAGGCTGCAATGAGCTTGAGCAGACCGGTTCCCACGAGAAATTCGATCAAATGCACGTTCACCATCGTCATGGTGATGCTCATGAACAGATGCGCAGCGCATAAGAGCCACAGGTCATAACGGCGCAAAAGGGTGGTTAAGGAAAGCTGTTGAGTAGTCGTTGAGGATAGGGCTGGCATGGGGCGATGCAACTATTTGAGCGGTACAAGTGTGAGCATGATGACAACGCCCAGAACCATAAAGGCCGGCTGCCACCCAAAGCGGGTAATTAACCACGCCGTTCCCGGGGCAAGTATCATCATGCCAAATCCGGTACCGACATCAGCAAAGCCAATGGCTCGGCCCTGTTGCGCATGTGCAAACCATCTGGCCACGACAACGGTCATGGAGAGTAATGCCGTTTGCCCCACCGCACTCAACACGCCATAGAAGAGGAGGTAGTGTTCGACACGGGTGATGTGGCTACAGGCAGCGAACGCCAGACCGACCACGACGGCAGCGGTGGTAAAGATCCAGCGCGGGCCAAACCGGTCTAACAGCCAGCCTAATAGTGGTGAACTGAGCGCCACAACAAGCATGTTGACGGAGTAAACCAGGGCGCCGCCGGCATGACTCCAGCCAAACACCTTGAGAAGTTCGGGATAAAACACCGCAAAGGCGCTTGAAGCCCCACTGGCGCCAGCAAGTGTCACGAAACCAATAGCAACGATGATATAGCGATACGACGATGTGTTGGGGCGGCATTCCGGGTTGCATTGTGGCATGAGAATATCTCATGTGACAGACGCCGGTCAAGGTTGTATGCGGGAATCGATATCGCATTAGAGCACAGGAAGAGTACAAACACAAGCCGGGCTGGCAAAATCGGCGCAGGGAAAATTCAATGCGTGACGCACGAGAGAAAACCTCTTTTTTTATAGCCACAATTAATCCAAGCTTGGCACGCTCTGCAAGGACTTTTGTGCAACACTTCTGCCATAAGCCGCAACATTCCCGTATGCTATTATCGGAGAACGACCGCCTGCGCACGTTACGACAGACCGAGCACAGGAGGCTAGTTGATAGGACCCCAACAAGCTCATGAAGGCGAATGGCCCTTTGATATTGGCAATTTTATCGTTTATCGAAAACTGACTCGTCACCAAACGCATCGACCAGGATTAAACTAATCCCACCAGCAAGGAACCCACTTCTATCCTTTAACGTGGCCTGAAAATCTTCGGAATCGCCATCTTCATTCGTTATACGTATCACACCGGTACCTTCATTGTCATCATCGTCACCAAGGATAGTAAAGGTAACTGTTCGTTTCAATACTGCTGTCGATCGCGGTAGAAGTAATCGCTGGCCCGCCCCGCCCTCCTTACATCAAAATAACCCATAAGGTACAGTGCGGACTTAGAGGTAGCCCAAACGATAGGCACCACGCCACGTGGAACACGACGCATTGTTCCGGTGACAGGCATCTCATCTACACCACCTATTGAGGCATTCTGCGCGCTCGACCCGAAATCATACAGCGAATAGGGCAGGGCGAACGTGACATGGACCCTTTTGAGTACTATTTCCGCACCACACCTGTCTTGGAAACTGGTTCCGAGAAATATGATTGGCTGAATCGGATTATCTCCGCGGGGGTTGGCAGGCTCATGCCGACTGGAGTTGCATATACCGTGTACGCTATCCTCTGAGTGGTTTCAGTCGCTTCTCGTTTCTGGAGCAGCATAACCCAGGAAAACCAATCACCTGAAGGTGGAAAGCGATCCTACTTTCGAAGACGAGGCAGAATTATACCGCCTCAAAGGCGAACTCCTGCTACAACTGTCTGCAGACAATCACACTGAAGCCGAAACCTGTTTCCACCAGGCCCTCGACGTGGCCCGTGCCAACAAGCCAAGTCCTGGGGACGCCGTCGTTGTACACAAACCAGAACCGGTAGGCGGGTTGCCTGTAAAGATCGCCGCGGGCCAGGACGCGAAGCCGCTCTTTTGCGCCCGGTAACTTGTCAAAGTCCTTCACCACACCGCTCCCGTAGCCCGGGGTAGCGGCGAACCCGTTGCGGCATTCCCATTTCTGCATGCCGAAAACCGTCTGGGGAAGAAAGCCTGCGATGAAGCGGTAAACCAGGGTTTCTGGCGTGCCT
>JAPULM010000126.1 GCA_027294925.1 bacterium | reverse complement strand
GGCGCCGTCAAGGGTTACTTTGTCGACTGGCTCCGGTATGGCCGTGGCATCTAAAGTGGGTTGTTGTTTTGGCATTAAGCCGGTGCCAGGTTCGACCTCGACGGTGATGAAGGACGGACAGTCACCGTCGAGACATGAGTAGTCTTTGTTGCAAGACGATTGGTGAATACGTGTCTTGGGTCCGAATTCCGTCTCTACCGGATACAGCGACATACAGTTGCTCAGCTCACCACAGTTGCCACATCCTTCGCAAACTTCTTCATTAATCAAAGCAAACACATTGGGTTCCGCCTGGATGCCGCGTTTGCGATCGCGGCGCTTTTCTACTGCGCATTGTTGGTCATTGATTAAGACGGTGACCCCGGCAACCTTTGACAACTCGTCCATGGCGTCGAACAGTTTGTCACGGTGGTAGAGTTTGGTGATCGAGGCGAACTTGGCGCCACGCCAGCGTTGCGGCATTTCCGACACCACGATGATTTGCTTAACCCCCTCTGCCGCCAGACTGTGGGTGAGCGGTGGAATCGGTAGGCTACCCTGTGCATCCTGTCCGCCGGTCATGGCGACAGTGCCATTGTAGAGCAGCTTAAAGGTGATGTTGACGCCGGATGCCACGCAGGCGCGTATGGCTTGATTACCGGAGTGAAAATAGGTGCCGTCACCGAGATTTTGAAAGATATGTTTGGTGTCCGAAAACGATGCGGCGCCGACCCACGACAGGCCCTCACCGCCCATCTGCGATAGGTAGTGCGTGTGCCGCGAGGTTTGTTCAATCAGTCCGCCCATGCCGTGACATCCGATACCGCCGCCGGTGATCTGCCCTTCTTGCATACGCGTTGAACGATTGTGGGGACAGCCGGGGCAATAATTAGGCTTGCGCAGCATCACGTCATCATAAGTACGGCCCCGAATGGCATCTAGGAGGGCGAGACGCGCCGCGATGCCCGGGGCGTCACCAAGCGACAGTAGGCGAGGGCCAAGCTGCATGGTGATCAGGTCAGCGTCCAGTTCCCCATGGATGGGAAACAGGAGAGCGCCGTGCTCGTCCTGTTTACCCACAAGACGAGGATGGCGGGACATCCCGTACAGCGCTTCGCTCAGTTGGGTTTCGACAAAACTGCGTTTTTCTTCAATGACGACAATTTCTTCCAGACCAGTAGCGAAGCGCCGTGCAATCTCCTGATCGAAGGGATAGGTCATGCCTAAGCGCAAGATGCGAATCCCTAGGCGTTGTAGCGTTGCGCTGTCTAGCCCCATATCATGTAGCGCTTGTCGCAAGTCGGCATAACTTTTACCGGTGCTCACCAGCCCAATGCGGTCATCACCGGTATGTTCTTCAATACGATTGAGTCCGTTGGCTCGGGCATAGGCGAGCACGGCTGCGTGACGTTCGTAAAATACGCGTCGTTCCAGCTCAATGGTGCCAGGGGGAAGAAACGTGACATCTTGAATTTTCTCAAACGGTTTGCCATCGATTTCGACTTCAGGTATGACAATGTGAGGGTGGTCCGGCGCCACCTGTACCACACTGCCCCCATCGCATAAATTGGTCACGAGCTTCAACGCAATCCAACAGCCGCTCAGACGAGACATGGCGAAGGCATGCAGGCCGAAGTCAAGAAATTCCTGGATACTGGATGGATATACAATAGGAATGCCGGCGCTCACGTAGGCGAAATCGCTCTGGTGCGGTAGGGTTGAGCTTTTACTGTTTGGATCATCGCCCCCCAGGATAATGGCGCCGCCGTACTGGCTTGTGCCGCCAAAATTAGCATGTTTAAAAACATCGCCACAGCGGTCGACACCTGGTCCCTTGCCGTACCAGATGCCGTTGACCCCATCAACCTGTGGGCCAGGAAATAGGTGGACGATTTGACTGCCCATGACAGCCGTGGCGCCGAGTTCTTCATTAATGCCCGGCAGGTGTACGATCTGGTGTTCTTGTAAAAAGCGGCCGGCCCGTGCTAAGGTGAGATCGTAGCCGGCTAGGGGGGAACCTTCGTAGCCGGAAATGAACGTCCCCGTATTCAGACCGGCGTTGGCGTCGCGCCGTTGCTGATCAATGGGCAAGCGTACCAGCGCTTGAATACCGGTTAGGTAAACGCGTCCATCGCGAAGCGTATATTTATCATCAAGAGTCAGAGGCATGGGGGGATCCTCCGTGTTTGGTGTCGTCCGCATAAAACAGGTGAACCCCTTGACATCGGCATGCATGTGACGCCAGGGTTCGCATTCGAACGTTTGAATAATTATAGCCTGCTACAGAAACAGGAGCAAATGGCGGTATTTTCTGGTCGGCGAGCGCGTAGACAACATAATATCTCCACAAAATCTCAATGAAATCTCCACATTGTCTGCAAGCTTCTTCGTATCTTTTTATAGTATGCTGGAGCTATACCTATCGTCCGTCATGGCTCGATTGATGATGTGGTGAAGATGGTTAAGGAAAGATCTATGTTTCAGGTGTATCTTCGTGGCGTTGGGACTTATGTGCCCAGCGGACGCCGGACGAACTCAGAATTGGCGGCGAGACTCGATGTAACCGAGGACTACATCGTCAAGCTTACCGGTATTCGCGAGCGTCGTTTTGCGGCGTCTGCAGAGGCCACGTCCGATATGGCTATGCAGGCTGCGCAAGCAGCGTTGGATCATGCCGGTGTTACGCCGGACGAAGTTGATGCCTTGATCGTGGCGACGGCATCAGCGGATTATGTGACGCCGTCAACGGCCAATTTGGTACAGCATCGTCTCGGGTTAAGACCGGTGCCGGCCTATGACTTGAATGCCGGCTGTACCGGTTCGCTATATGCGCTGATCACTGGCACCGGGTTAATTCGTGCCGGTATCTGCCGGACTGTATTGGTGATCGGTGCTGAACTGGTGTCGCGCTTGATCGACGAACAAGATATTGAAACCGCCCTGGTGTTTGGGGACGCTGCAGGCGCTATTGTGTTGCAAGCTGGTGACGAGGGCGAGAGAGGCTTGCGATTCTTGTCACATTGCTGGGCGAGTGACGGCGCGAAATCACAGGTCATTATGATGCCGGCAGGTGGATCACGGCAGCCGACCAGCCATGAAACGGTTGAAAAGGGCGGTCATTATCTACGTATGAAGGGCAGCAGTGTGTTCCGTTTTGCCGTACGGAGATTGCCAACCTTGGTGACTGAGGTGTTGGCGCGGGCTGGACGGTCGCTGGATGATTTGGAGCTGCTGATTCCTCACCAGGCCAACTGGCGCATTATTGAAGCGGCCATGCGTAAGCTCAAGTTGCCACTTGAGAAGGTGATAGTGAATATTGATCGGTATGGAAATACGTCATCGGCATCGGTGCTTTTGGCCCTGGAAGAAGCCTGGCGTCAAGGGCGTTTACAACCGGGTGCGACGGTGGTGATGGCTTCTTTTGGCGCCGGTTTGACCTGGGCGTCCATCGCCTTGGAAGTTGGCGTGGGACCTGAAGCGGCGCTCTGAGCGCCTGGACATATAGGTTGTCATGCTTCAATCTCCTTCTGCTGCTAGGAAAAGGGGGATTGAAAATTGTCTGGTCTGGGGACAGATTTGTAATTTGTCCCCATCACCTAATGAAGAGATTTTTGTGAGGAGAATGTGTGATGCAGTATGCAGGTATTATGTCGGGAGCGTTATCGGAGCGTCCCCGTGATCTCTTGACCCGTTATCGGCGTATTGCCATGGTCGGGGTATCCGGCAATCCGACCCGAGCCAGTTATCGCGCCATGGTCCATATGATGAGCAAAGGCTACACCATCTATCCGGTTAATCCGAGCTATGATGAAATTCTTGGGGTGACGTGCTACAAATCGCTTCTCGATATCAAGGAACCGATTGATATCGTCGATATCTTTCGTCGCCCCGATATGGTGATGCCCCTGGTTAGCGAGGCCCTTGAAATGAACGCGAAAGTGTTTTGGATGCAAATTGGGGTGATTAACGAAGAAGCTGCCCAACAGGCTACCGCCGCCGGCCTGGAAGTGATTATGGACCGTTGTGTGAAAATCGAGCACTGTCGATTTTATGGCAAGAAAGACTATGGTCTCGACGTTGTCGGCTTGCAGACTGGCGTCTTAACGGCGAACCGCTATGAGTGCGTTTTTAAATAATCTCCTGAAAATATTCTCCATAAGGATGTGAAGCATGGAAGAGAAGTTTGATTTTGGCTTTGACACCCGCATGCTGCATGCGGGTCAGACGCCGGATACGACAACCGGGGCACGCGCCGTGCCGATTTATCAAACCACGTCGTTTGTCTTTGAGGATACCCAGCAGGCAGCGCACTTGTTTGCCCTGAACAAATTCGGCAACATTTATACGCGCATTTCTAATCCTACCACCGCCGCCTTTGAGGAACGCGTGGCTTCCCTCGAAGGCGGGGTTGGTGGTCTGGCGACAGCCTCCGGACAGGCGGCCCAGTTGGTGGCGATTACGACGTTGTTACAGAATGGCGATGAGATGGTGTCGTCAAGCACTCTGTATGGCGGCACGTATAATCAATTTGCCCTGACCTTCAAGCGCTTTGGCATTCAGGTGCATTTTGTTGACGCCGCCGATCCGGAGAACTTTCGCAAGGCGATGACGCCCAAGACCAAGTTGTTATACGGCGAAACCATTGGCAATCCGAAGGGTGATATCTTTGATATCCAAGCGGTTGCTGATATCGCCCATGAAAACAACATTCCTTTGATGATCGATAATACCTTCGCCTCGCCCTATCTTTGCCGCCCTTTTGAACATGGGGCTGATATCATTGTGCATTCCGCTACCAAGTTTATCGGTGGGCATGGCACCTGTATCGGTGGCATTATCGTTGATGGCGGCACCTTTCACTGGGACAACGGCACCTTTCCGGAGATGGTCGAGCCGTCACCAGGTTATCATGGCATGCGTTATTGGGAGACATTTGGCAATTTCACCTTTATTTTAAAAGCGCGCGTCGAGATGATGCGTGACCTCGGTGCTTGCCTAAGCCCGTTTAACTCGTTCCTGTTTTTACAGGGCCTGGAAACGTTGTCAATACGTATGGATCGCCATGTGCAGAATGCGCAGAGCGTGGCCAAGTGGCTTGATGAACATGATTTGGTGACCTGGGTCAACTTTGCTGCCTTGCCGGATAGTCCGTTCTACGAACGCTGCCAGACGTATCTACCTAAAGGTCCTGGCTCAATCTTCACCTTCGGTATCAAGGGTGGGCGCGAAGCGGGTCGGGGCTTTATTGAGGCGGTGAAGGTGCATTCGCATCTGGCCAATGTTGGCGACGCCAAGAGCTTGGTGATCCATCCCGGCAGCACGACGCATCAGCAACTTACCGATGAAGAACAGGTGGCTTCCGGCATCAGCCCCGATATGATCCGCATTTCGGTTGGTTTAGAAGATCTTGATGACATCCTGTGGGATCTCGATCAAGCCCTAACGGTGTCTCAGAAAGAAGTGTAGACAGCTACCCCGCCGTCCCGGCGGGGTCATTTATCGTATCGTGATGGGTCGGCAGACGTTACAAGCGGCAAGGAGAAGATGATCGTGAAAGTTGCTGCTGGTTATGAGTTTTTTAAACATTTTGGGGCGCTCGCACAGGATATTGTGCCAGACATCCGCTGGGCGCTGATTGGTGCCGATGGGTCATGGTCCGAAGCGCCACACGATTGTGATTTGTTGGTGTATGCCGCTGATGCCTACACGGATGCTTTCGTGCAGGCCGTCATCAAACTGCCTGAGGTACGCTGGGCGCATACCGAAGATGCCGGTATTGATGGATTGTTCTATGATGTGATGCGTCAGAATAAGGTGGCGTTGACCCATAGCCCGGGCGCCAATGCCCTGGAAGTCGCCGAGATGGCCTTCAGTTTTGTGATGTGGTCGGCCAAACAGCTCGGCGAGTTGCGTGACCAGCAGCGGGCGCATAGCTGGCAGAAACTGAAACTGGAGAGCCTTAGCGATAAGACCATGTTGGTTGTCGGGCTGGGTGCCATTGGCAGTCGTGTAGCAGCATTTGGCAAGGCATTCGGCATGCAGGTCTTGGGTATCCGTCGCGCCTCAGCAGCGGTTCCCAATGTCGATCGACAGGGTACCATGGCTGATCTTGCTACTTTCCTGTCCGAGGCGGATTTTGTTGTGCTTGCCATCCCGGTTACGCCTGAGGTGCTTGGTCTTATTGACCAGGAAGCCCTGGCGCGTATGAAACCGACTGCCACGCTGGCCAACGTCGGGCGTGGCGCGCTGATCGATATCCCAGCCCTCAAAACGGCACTCGCCGCAGACCGCCTACGCCATGCCTGCCTGGATGTTCTACCCACCGAACCATGGCCGGCGGATGATGATCTGTGGGACGTGCCCAATCTCCTCATCACACCGCACAATGCCTCCACCTCGCCGCTTTACCTGCAACGCGTTGGCGCTATTTGGGTAGAGAACCTGCAGCATTTCGTGCGCGGGGAAGACATGCTGCATCGGGCCTTCTGACCTCTGTACGCATGGCTATAGATGGTGAGAAAATGAATTGGAGAATCCGTCTTAACCTGTATGAGATCACCTAGGGTGCGGCCTTGCCGCACCGCCGGGTCATGGTGGGGCACAGCCCCACCCTATTCAAACAGCTCGTCTGGATTTCCAAAAGCAAACCTGAATATCTATTGCCCTCAAGGTGTAGCATTAGGGCGAGAGGTGGACTATGATGACGCCAACACCGCGGTGGCTTCTTGCTCGACAACGGTTCCTTTGAAAAAATCAGCATTGCCATCGCCCCAAAAGTGCACCGGATTGGTCAGCATGAAGTCGCGGAAATCGTCATCCGTCATCAGCTCTTGTTCAACCAATTGGTACGCTTCCGGCACGACATGCGCCATGTTCGGTACATCGAAATGGCCAATATCAGAGCCAAACAGTGCTTTGAGTCGAGCCCCCATTGGATTGTGGTTGCGTCTAAACGCCCACGCATTCATGCGGTCGTCTGCTTCGCAGCCGAAATAAAAATTAGAGGTAAACAGATCACGCAGGTCGGTCTTCTGGGTAATCTCACAAGCAGCAAAATCATCCAGCTGCGTAATGCCGCCGATGGCGCTCGACGCCTCAGCCTCTCGTAAGCCTTTGCCGGCGCGAATGGCTGCAAGCATATCAGCATTGGCATAGGTTTCAGCCAGTTGGGTCAGCAAGTCGAGGTCAAGGTTGGCGGGTTTGACTTCCTCTAAACCCTGCAGGCTGCGCTTTTCCCAGTGCTCGATTAGATCAGAAAACAGTTGGCAGGCCCAGCCCACGCCGCCTTCCAGAAAGGCAAAGTTCACCTTGGGAAAACGCCGCGTCACGCCACCAAGAAACAGAGCCTTACAAACCGCTTCATTAGCGGCAGCAAAATGGCCCACATGGTTATAGACAAAGTTGCTTGGCGACACCCGCATCGCATAACCACGCCCGCTGCTGTGGAACGACGGGGCAAAACCCAATTCCTCACATTTGGACCAGACCGCATCGTAATCATAGTCACTATCGATACCTAGCACGTCGTACCAGACAGCCGTCGAAGCCATCTCGGAGTTTTGCTTGGCAATGGCCGGAATCGGGCGACGCATGAGACTACCCGTCAGGATGACCTTGAGGCCAAGTTGATGTTTGACATAGGTCAATTCCTCGATCGCCTCTTCCGGCGTAAACATCGGGATGACTGCGGCCGGCGTCATACGATTGGCAAAGTCGCCAAACGTTTCAGCACAATAAATATTGAACGCCCGGCACGTCGCGCGGCGTGTCTCGGCATCAGGAATGCGATGAATGGCCAGGCCAGAGGTAGGATAGAGAACGGCGAAGTCGATGCCAAACTCATCCAAACGTTCGTACAAGAGCCGCGGCATCATAGCCGTGGCACGGTCATGTGTATTTTTGGTTGGCGACGCCCACCAGGCCGGCTGCGCGATACGCTTTTGCCGCCGCTCTTCTACTGACATCGCCAGTTGTTCCGCGACCACGGTACGGAACATGCTAAATCCTTCGGCAGCCTTGTCGCCACCAATACGACGCAGTTGTTCCGTCATCACCGGCCCGTATTCAAGCCAATGCCCATCAGCGTCAATGATCGGGTGGGTCAGTCGAGATCGTATCTCAGCAGCGCTCAGATGACCGTTGTCACTCATAATTGTCTCCCCTAAAAAAGTCGAATCCTATTGGCGGCTTTGTATATCACCCGCTTATCAACGACAGAATAGACGTTCTGCAGCACCGATTCAACTATAACGATAGTAAAATGCGTAAGCGCAACAGCACACCGTTTGGCTGTATCCACCTCCTTCGACCAACGTGGGTCATAATTTGTCGACAATCTCGACGTAGTCGCGTACCCGATCGATGTCGATATGCTTGCCCCATCCTTCAGATTGCAAACAGGCGCCAACAAAAGCGCCGTCGGCATCAGCCAGACGACGAGCGACATTCTCATGGTTGGTATAGCCGCCCAAGATGACCGGTAAATCAGGCATCGCCTGCTTGATATCCCGCACCAGCTTGGCATTGGCGTCCTCATCCAGGTGGGAAATTTCGACCGCGTGCGCCCCGGCACGCATGGCCATGCGCGCCACTTCCGCCGCCGGCCGTTCGCCTAACCAGGTGAAGTGCCGGCTGTGGACTTCGGCAATCAGCTTCATATCTTGCGCAGCGATACGATTACGATAGGTGAGAAAGTCGTGTGGGTTTGCCTCGATCATGCCAGCAGCGCTTAAGGTGGCGCCGACCAGCGCCGTACAGCGTAAGAATGATCCACCGCAAACCTTGGCTACGGCCAACGACGCTTTTAGCGCATTGACCATAATCTGCACCCCAATTTGAAATTCAGGCCCGGTGGCGTCAGACACTGCCTTAACAATTGCGGCCATCGCGGCCACCCGTGCATAGTCCGCCTCATCCTTAGCCGAATAGACCCGATCAACGGTTTGAATCAAGCAGCCATCCGCACCACCTTGATACAGAGCCGTCGCATCCAGCACCGCTTTGTCGAGTGCCTGCGCCATATTGCCTTCCTGGTGAAACGGGGTTCCAGGTAACGGTAGCAGATGCACCATGCCAAGCACTACTTTCTTTTTGCCCAAGGCTTCAAAGTTGCGCATACCATTCTTCTTTCTTCACTCCGGCTTATCCGC
>JAPULM010000125.1 GCA_027294925.1 bacterium | reverse complement strand
GTCAACGATCCCTATTCCGGTGGCACGCATCTGATGGATGTACGTATGGTCAAGCCGTTTTACTACCAGGGCGAGCTGTTTTGCTATATGGCCAACACCGGGCACTGGCCGGATATGGGCGGTAGCGTGCCGGGCGGCTTTGGCACCAAGACCACCGAAATCTATCAAGAGGGTCTGCGTATCCCGCCGGTGAAGCTGTATGAAGCGGGCCGGCTGAATGAGGATATACTGACCATTTTACTGGCCAACATTCGCGTTGCCGAAGAGCGTCATGGCGACCTGCAAGCCCACCTGGCGGCGTTTCGCGTTGGTGAACGGCGCTTGACACACCTGCTGGATAAATACGGCACTGATACCGTGCGCGCCTGTATTGCCGAATTATACGATCGTGCCGAACAGCAAATGCGTGCCTGTATTGCCGATATCCCGGATGGCACGTACGCCTATACGGATTATCTGGACAGCGACGGGGTGGTCAACGAACCGTTGCGTCTTGAACTGCAACTGACCGTTAGCGGCAGTGAGGTAAGGCTGGATTTCTCCAACAGTTCGCCGCCTTGCCGGGGTCCGATGAACAGCGTCATCGGCACGACTAAATCGGCTTGCTATATTGCCTTAAAACATACCTTTCCGGATGTCCTCTTGAATGCCGGCTGTTTTCGTCCCATTCATATCGAGGCGCCCGTCAGTACGTTTCTCAACGCTTCCCTGCCGCGCCCGGTGGCGGGTTGCGCGGCGGAGGTCTCGCAGCGCATTATCGACGTGGTGATGGGCGCCCTGGCCCAGGCGATGCCCGAGCACCTGTCGGCTGGGGCGGTCGGCACGGTGAATAATCTGACCATTGGCGGTACGGACTCCGATCGCGGCCCGTATGTCATGTACATGTTCAACGGTGGGGGTTATGGCGGCTTCAACGGTGGTGACGGCCTCACCTATGGCTGTGGCACGATTAGCGTTTCCAAAACGCAACCGATAGAAGTCTTTGAACAGCGCTACCCGGTCCGCATTCGACAGTTTGCCCTGCGTGAGGAGTCCGCCGGTGCGGGTCAATACCGCGGCGGCTTTGGCGCCATTATCGAGACCGAATTTTTGCAAGGCGAGGGTACTGCGTCATTTATCGGCGATCGCGGCCGCTTTGGCCCGCGTGGTATGCATGAGGGTGCGGATGGTGCCAAGTGTCGCGTGTCGATTGTGCAGAACGGCGAGACCTACATACCGGAGCATCTGACCAAAGACGACAATGTGCGTTTGCAGGCAGGTGATGTGATCCGTCTGGAAACTCCGGGTGGAGGCGGCTACGGCAATCCGCTGCAGCGGGATATCGCACGTGTTGTGCAAGATGTCCGGCTGGGCTATATCTCGCGGCAAAGCGCTCGTGAGGTTTACGGGGTGGTGTTGCATGAGGCATCGTTCGAGGTGGATGAGGACGCGACCCAGGCGCTGCGCCGTATGCGTCTGCCTGAGGGGTAGCGAAGACACGACTGTCCCTGTGAGGTCGGTCAGAATTACCGGAAGTCCTCATCTTGCCGGCCCTATAGACGTTTATCGGGTCACGCTTCATATCCCTTCTCAAGGCAGCAGGGATTTCATCGCAGCCGAGCAACAGATTGCGTTTAGCAATACCTTGCGAGCTGGTGACAGCCTACACTTGGGCATTGCTCTAGTGGAAAATTACACCTTCGTTACAGGCCACGCCGAACTGGCGCGAATCGCCCAGGTGCTTGGCATGGTAACTGTATATATGGCGTAAATAACAGCTCCAAGCTTGATATCCATATAGCCCTGGCTTACACCCTTGGCATGCCATAACCGAGCCGGTGGATGGCCTTTCGGAACCGGTCTTCGGCATCCGTCGCAATGACCAGATGACGCTCACCGGCGCGTTGGCACCATTTTTTCGTGTCTTTGTTTGTCGCCATTAAATCCGCCAGCGCTGCATCGGCGCATTCTATCAGGAGAGCCGTCCCCTGATGACGAAAGGCTTGCGCCCGTTGCTCCGCGGTGAGGATGAAGGCTTCGACGGTTTCCGGCAGTGGTTGCGTGTCGCGGGCTTGTAAAAACTCGCGCAGCTCTGCAATCTGGTGACCGCTTTCAACCGTGCTCAGCGCTTTGTCGCGGTCGAGCCGCCATACGCTGTCGGATTCTTGCGCTGCATAGCTTTCAAGCAATAAAGCTTCGTCCGCCAACAGCGGCTCCCCTGTCACATTGACTTGTAAGCTAGGCAGTACGGTGAGCGACGTACGGGCCTGAATCGGGCTAGGGGTATAGGTTGTTGTCATTCCCAGACAATAAGCGCCGAGCGGATTGATGCGAACATACATCAGACCGTCGTAGCGGCTCAGAAAATCCAGATCATCGACGCCCCACTGGTCTCTAAAATCTTGCCGTACCCCTTCAGGATCAACATAGGCGACATCCACCATCCCGAGTGTGGCAGCATACTCGAACAGCAAGCACAGCACATAGCGGCCTTGCAAAATGGACCAGTTGTGATAGCCATCGTAACCCAGGCTACCGTAGTGTGGGTCTGCGATGTACAGGTCCCATGGCTGACGCGTTACGTCAAAATCAAAACCAGCAGCCTGCATAAAGCGGCCGAAATCATCCACCTTCACCCATCTATCAACCGGGCTAGCGCTTAAGGCTTGAACGATGGCGCTACGGCGGCTGGCCAGCGCAGTCATCGACCGTTTGCCTTTGCCGCCCTGGCCCTTGATGTCACTGATACGGTTGAATTCATCAAGTAGCTTCGTTTTCAGCCAGCGTTGCCAGATGAGTCGCAGCGTTTCCGGCGCAGGCTTGCTAAGTGCGCTGCGTCCTGCTTTGCTCAGGGCGAGCTTGTTGCTGTGCACTTCGGCCAGCTTGGCTGCTTGCAGCAGCAACGGCCAGGCAAATGCTTTGATCGGTCCAATCTCTTGCTGCCATTTGTTGGCTTTGGGCTTCAGGTCGTAGAAATCGCCACCGTTGAGCATGCCGGCAAGTGTTTTCATGCTGGCGGCGGAGGGGCGAAAGGTCTTGTTGCTGACGGCGATTTTGTCATTGTCGATCAAACGTAGCACCATTGGCAGGTCAACCAGGGCATCGCGTTCCGTATCGCGATGGGTGAAGGGCAGGTGGCGCGTGACGGTGTTGACTTTAGGTTTTTGGCGCGGCATCTGGTAGACGTTTTTGCCCATAACGACAGTGATGCCTGCATCATCCGGCTGCCAGTCGTATTCTGTCTCTTGCAATTCGAAGTGTTCAGGTAATGCTTCCACCGTTTGTAGCGTGGGGGCAGCTGGTTCGGGCACAAAGCGCCGCAGGCGTTGCTCGAGGTCGGCGGGAACGAGCAACACGTGCTGACTCCAACGCATGCCGTTATACAGGAAAAGGCGCAACCGAGATGGCGTTTCACGATGTCCCCAGCTGCCGGTCGTCGTACCAAAAGTGGGCAGTTCACCGTGTTTGGCTTTGAAACGCGCCGCGTCGAACAAGTTTTCAGGCGAATAAAGGGTCTCGGCGACGGCTAGCTGCTGCAACGTATCAAGTTGTTGCCAAAGCTTGGTCAGGTTGTCGCCTTGTAAGTGTTGCGCGATGAAGGCAACCAATTCGGCTTTACGCGTCACGTTTGTTTTCGCTGGCAATAGTGCAGCAAGTTTCTTGAGGTCATCAACCGTGCATAGGCTGAGCGCTGCTTGAACAGTTGTAAGTTC
>JAPULM010000124.1 GCA_027294925.1 bacterium | reverse complement strand
TTTGGTAACCGGCCTTCGAGAACTGCCCCGCAAACCCAGCGCCGCCGATCTCTTCCTGAAGGTCGACCCCATTGTCCCACACCCCGTGGGTGAGCGGGAGGAGCCCCGTAAGGATCGAAGCCCGAGCGGGCTGACAAATCACGTTGGGTGTGATGCAAGCGGAAAAGCGTGTCCCGCAGCGGGCCATCTCGTCGAGATGCGGGGTTTTCACGTGGCGACCCTCGAAGCCGAAACAATCGCCACGCTGCTGATCCGAAGTTATAAGCAGAACATTGAGCTTATCTGTCATAGAATGTATGCTCCAGCAGTTGTCCGCAGGCGGTCAAATCAACGGTTCCAGTCCTCTATGGTTTGCTGTGCCTTCCTTGAGAAACGCGCTTTTCTCTGCCTGCGCCCGGTCTGGCTGGGTCGAGTCTTTTGGGCCACCAGAAGGGCAGCAGTCGGCCCGAGCTCAAAGCACCGAGCGTCCTCTTGGATCCAGATAATCGCGCAACCCATCGCCCAGCAGGTTAAAGGAAATCATCGTGATAAAGAGAAAGATACCCGGAAACACGGAGATCCAAGGCGCGAACATGAGGTATTCGTTGCCATCAGCGATCATCACGCCCCAGCTGGCCATGGGAGGCTGAATGCCCAGTCCAAGGAAGCTCAGGGTCGCTTCCGAGAGGATCACATTGCCCAACAGCACGGTGGCCAGCACCACGATAGGGCCAATGCAATTGGGCAGGGCGTGCCGGAAGACAAGGCGTCCCCCACGCATACCCAGCGCTCGACAGGCCTCAATGTAGTCCATGGCCATCACTGAAAAAAAAGCCCCCCGGGTGACTCGGGCAAACTGCGTGATACGGTAGATCGCAATAGCGATGATGATGTTGATCAGACTCGGCCCCAGGACGGCCACGATAGCCAGCGCCAGCACGATACCGGGGATGGCCATGAAGATCTCCACAATGCGCATGATCACTTCATCGATCATGCCGCCAAAGTAGCCGACAGTCGCGCCAATGACCACTCCAATGGTCATGGACAGCACCACCGTGGCAATCCCGACCGTGAGGGAAATCTGCGCACCGTAGATGATCCGGGACAGCACGTCGCGCCCATATTGATCGGTACCCAGCCAGTATCTGGGGTTGGGAGGCTGCCATTGATCCTCTATGTGTACCTCGTCATAGGGGTAAGGGGCGATCACCGGAGCGCAGATGGCCAAGAAGACCATGATGAGTGCGAGCGTGGCGCTGATGCGATTCAGGGGTTGGGAAAAAAACCGCTTCAGGTGGTGGGATACACGGGCGCGGAGGGTACGAATCCGCTCCTCCTTGGTCTCGAACCGCATTGCTCGTGTCATCTCTGCCCCAACTTGCCATCCCAATCAACGTCCGCGTGCTGTCGGCTCTCCGCTCAGTAACGAATTCTTGGATCGAGGATGCTGTACATGACATCCACGATCAGGTTTGCGCCCACAAATACCAGCGAGATAAGGAGCACGATAGCCTGCACCGTGACAATGTCCTTCGAAAGAATCGAGTCGATGAGCAGTTTGCCCATGCCAGGCATGGCGAAAATGAACTCCACCACGACTGCCCCGCCGATTAAGTTGGCGAATTGGAAACCAATCACCGTAATGACAGGGTTGAGGGCATTGCGCAGGGCGTGTCCACAGATGACGCGCTGCACCGAGAGTCCCTTTGCCACGGCGGTACGGATGAAATCCTGCGTCAGCACTTCCAGCATGCTGGAACGCATCATCCGGGCGATCAGGGCGGCCGGGTGCGTGGCAATAGCCAGCACGGGCAGCACGGCGGCCATCCAGCCCTTCTCCTCCACCCCACCGTGCATGGGGAAAATAGGCAAAACGAACGTGAACAGGATGATCAATAGCAGCGCCTCCCAGAATACCGGCATGCTTACCCCGGTAATGGCGAGGAGCCGGGCGATATAATCGGTAACGGTACTTTGCTTCGCTGCCGAAAGGATGCCTAACGGTATACCGATGAGGACAGCAACGAACATCGTGCCGAACATGAGCGCGAGGGTCGTGGGTAGGGCGTCCAAGATGAGCGCGGAAACCCGAAAGGGCTGCACGTAGGACTTTCCGAAGTCGCCTCGGATGGCATCGGCCGCCCAATCCAAGTACTGAATGTATATCGGGCGGTCGAAGCCCATCTCCTTACGCACACGCTCTAAATCCTTCTTATCAATGGTAATATCCCCCTCAGCGTCCAGCCCCAGAATAGCCAGCGCCGGGTCGCCCGGTGCCAGATAGCTGAGGGAGAACACGACGAGCGAAATACCGACGAGCGTTGGTACGACAAACAGAAAGCGGCGAAGAATGAACGTCAATAGCATAAGATCTGGGTCAGCGCATCCGCGCACCAGGTCACCGAGCACGCCTCCCGATACACTGGCACGCTTACTGGTTCAGCCAAACGCGACGCCAGTCCTGCCGGTTCTTCAGCAGGCTGACGTGGTGATTCTTGACGATGTCTGGATTCCAGGCCTCGCGGTGGTTGCGCCAGTTGAGATAAATGTAGGGCGCATCCTCAAAGATCACGCCCTGGACTTCGGCCATCATGGCGGCGCCTTTGTCGCGGTCCAACTGGGCCACCGCCTCGGACAGCCGCTCTTCCACTTTCGGGTTCTGGTAGCCGCCCGGCGTGTTGTAGAAGGTTGGGTTACGACCCGACGCCCCGGAAAAGAGGTCCCAGGTGTAAGAGCCCAGCGTGGGCCCGCCGCGGATCTGGAACAGCACCAGATCAAACTTGCCAGCGAACATGTTGCCCTGCACCGTGCCTGAGGGTAGGTTGCGCACCTTGGTCTTGATACCGACCGCCTTGAACTGGTTCTGAAGCACCACCGAACGCTCGACATGGGCCGGGGCGCTGTAGGTCTGCAGATCCACCTGAAGCGGCTTGTCCGGGCCGTATCCAGCCTCCTTGAGAAGCTGGCGCGCCTTTTCCCGGTTAGGTCGGATGATGGACTCGTCCTTGAGCCCGCGGTAGCCGAAGTGCCAAGGCGGCAAGAGGCTCCTGATCATGGCACCGCGACCACGGTAGACCTTGTCGATGATTTCCTTGCCATCCACTGCATACTGCAAGGCCCGGCGCACCTTCTGGTCGCGGAACTTGTCCAACGAGGTGTTGACCACCAGCACGGTCAAGGTGGACGCCTCACCTTCGTGAATGACAATGTTCGGAGCGTTCTCGATCATGGGCATCTGGGACTCAGGGAACGTGAACACATTGGTCAGCTCCCCACGGCGCAGACTAAGCAGACGGACGCTGCCCGAAGGGATAGCAATGCCATGCACGCCGTCCACGCATGGCTCACCCTGGCGATAGTAGTGGGGGTTGCGGACCACCTCCACACGATCCTTGGGCTTGAAGAGTTTGACCATGAACGGACCAGTGCCAGCAAATCCTTTCGTCCCATAGTCCTCGCCGTACTTTTTGACGGCCGTGGGCGAGGCGATAAAGAAGGTGCTGGCGATGTACCACTGGTAGTCGGGCCAAGGCCTCTTAAACGCCATACGGACCTTATAAGGCTGCACAACCTCCAGCTTGTGCAGCCACTTGCGCCAGATTCCTGTGTATGGCGACGGCGACGGCAGACGGTCTCCGCTTGCAATGAGTCTATCCATGGCAAACTTCACCGCTTCGGCATTGAAGTCGGTACCATCATGAAATGTGACACCCCGACGCAGGTTGAAGACAAAGGTTCGGTCGTTCTCTTGCTCCCAGGACACCGCCAGACCCGGCCGGAATTTTAGGTCCCATGTCATGTCGATGAGGGAGTCATAGACATACTTGATGATCCCGTCTGGGGTGGCCTTCGCAGTGGGGTCCAGATGACGCCAGCTCATGTCGCCGTGCTTGATGATGCCGCCGCGTTTTGGGCAGGTTCCTTCCTCCGGGTACTGATGGTCGGCCATGGCCGTCAGAGGCACCGTCAGTGCCACGGTAACAAACAGCCAGCTGGCAGCCAGGCGTAGGTTGAGAACATTTCGCAGAGATGACATAGGCCCTCCTGAGGAAATGGCTGGTTCCCGCTAGGTTGCTGGGTTGATGGATTCGCACAGAAGTACGGAAACCAAGCATTTTAAACACATTTTAGCCTAGGCTTCAAGCCCAATCTCAACGGTTGGCCGATGTAGTTCATGCTTACCCCTTGCCTCTATCAAACGCTTTATGGGCCTCTACTGCGGAGGGAA
>JAPULM010000123.1 GCA_027294925.1 bacterium | reverse complement strand
GAGCAGTTCAGTGCCGAATTGAGATCGCTACGGGAGGAAATCCGGCGCCGCAACTACTCCATCCGCACCGAACATGCCTATGAAACCTGGGTCATGCGTTACTTGACCTTCCACGACTGTCAAGATCCCCGCCATCTGGATACGTCAAAGTTGAAGGCGTATCTGAGTTACCTTGCCAACACGCGTGAGGTGGCCGCCTCGACGCAGAATCAGGCCCTCTCTGCCGTCATCTTTTTCTACGAGCAGGTTCTCAAGAAGCCGCTTGGCAACCTGGAGGGCTTCGTGCGGGCCAAACGGCCCATGCGTTTGCCCGTGGTTCTCGTGCGCGAGGAGACGGCGCGGCTGTTTGCTCACCTCACTGGCGTCCACCACCTGATGGCCGGCCTGCTCTATGGGGCCGGGCTGCGTTTGATGGAGTGTATTCGGCTGCGCGTACAGGACGTTGATTTCCAGAGCCGACAGATCACCGTGCGTGATGCCAAAGGCCTCAAGGACAGAGTCTCCATGCTGCCCGAGAAGTTCGCAGGCGCGCTGCAAGAACATCTGGAGAAAGTCCGCAAGCTGTACGAGCAGGACCGTGCGGCGAACGTCGGCGGTGTCTACCTGCCCACCGCGCTGGCGCGCAAGTATCCGCAGGCGAGCACGGCGTGGGGCTGGCAGTATATCTTCCCCGCTACAAAACTCTCGGTGGATCCCCGAAGCACAAGCGTCAGGCGCCACCATATTCATGAAAGCGTCTTGCAACGCGCCATTAAGGCCGCGGCCACGCGCGCCGGCATCGCGAAAAAGGTCAACTGCCACGCGCTGCGCCACACGTTCGCAACCGATCTGCTGCGGGCGAATTATGACATTCGAACGGTCCAGGAACTCTTGGGACACGCGGATGTCTCGACTACGATGATCTACACACACGTGCTCAACAGGCCAGGTCTGGTGGTGAAGAGTCCGGCTGATTTGTGAGGAAGACTACGCCTCGGCCGCTCCCACCTTGTGGCGTAACACACGTCCCTTGTCCAGGGGTCTTTGACCAAACCGTACCCCTGCCGCCCTTCGTGGCCTTCGGGGCGATACACAACACTAGCGCTTCCCCCACTTCTTCTGCTCGACCGTTTCCTCTTCGATCGCGTAGTAGGCATCCAGCCCGATGATGTCTTCGATTTGCTGCCGGATGTCGATGGCTTCTGCCTGCGAAAGGCCGCTACACACGCCCGTGTCGTTCATCTCCTTCAGGGCTGCCATGGCGGCTTTAAAACTCACCATCAAAAAGAGCTGTGCGTCGATGCATGCCACGTAGCCCATCGCTTCGAGATCAGACATTGAATAAACCGGACGGCCGTCTCGGTTGCCACGGCTCTGCACGTATATCAGGCGCAACGGCGAACGCTCGGGCGCCGCTTGCGCGGTCGTGTCGTCGGTCGGAAACAACATGCCATAATCGGCACCTTCCTGCGCCGCAATTTCCATCCGACGAATAGACTCATCCAGGCCCTCAAAGCGACAGGTGTCGGTGCGCGCGATGATGACGAAGTCGGGGTCGCGATCGTCCCGAGCCCGGCACGCCCATCTGATCTTGTGGCGGTATTCCTCGGCCGAAATGGCGTGCGCGACATACTTATGGTAGTGGGCGCGTTTTGGGTACAGCTGATCTTCAATGTGAACGCCCGCAATGCCGGCATCGATAAACTCACGCACCGTGCGGGTGACGTGCAGCGGCTCGCCAAAACCAGCCCCGGCGTCGCATACGACGGGTAAGGATATGGCGCGAGCAACGGCCTCCGCCGTCTCCACTTGCTCGGTCAGCGTCAGCAGCGGCTCGCTCACCGCACGCGTGCTGCCAGTCACGTAGCCGCCCACATAAGCCACGTCGCAGCCTGCCTGCTGCGCCATCAATCCACCCAGCGCATGATAAACGGCAGGCATGTAAAGAAAAGATTGTTGGCGAAACAAACTGCGTAAACGAATCGTAGCACGTTGCACTGTATTCTCCATTAAAGCGTCGGGCCGCGACGAATATCTGCCGGAATCGACCGCTTCAGGTATTGGCCATCATTCGGCTCCCCGTGGAATGCACCATTCTCCACCATTACCTTGCCACGCAACATGGTGACTACCGGCCAAGCGGTAATGGGATGGCCCTCCCAGGGGCTGTAGTCCGTCTCGTGCAAATCCTCGACGGTGACCGTTTTCTTGATCGTCGGATCCAGAATGGCAATGTCAGCGTCACTACCGGCGGCGATGACGCCCTTGCGCGGATACATGCCCATGATGCGAGCCGCATTGGTCGATACCAGATCGACAAAGTGCTCCAGTGAGTAACCGCGTTGCGTCACCATCTCATGATACATGACGCTAACGCGCGGCTCGACGCCGGCATTGCCACCAGTGGTGTCGTCGATACGGTTGCCGACTGTTTTGGTGCGCAACGTGCAACATATCTCATCCGTCGCCACCGAACTAATCGAGCCATCCAGGGTACCAGCCCACAGTTCATCCTGATCGGCCTTCGACTTTAGTGACGGATAGGTGTGATAGATCTGACCGTTCGGACGCTTATAGTCCTCCGACGTGTACAGCATGTATTGGTGCAAGGTTTCCCCGTAGATCGGCTGTCCCTCAGCACGCGCCTGGCGGATCGCCTTGACGCCGGTGCCGGCGCTGACATGCATCATATATAGCGGCGTCTGCTCGGCTGCCGCCAAACGTAAGACGCGGCGGAATGAGAGGTCTTCCGACAGGGCGGAATGCACTTCCGCCATATTATGAAAGCTAACCCGGTTTTCACGTATTAGCTTTTCATACATGTGCATAACGAGGTCGTTGTCCTCGGCATGGATGACACCCAGACCGCCGGCGCGGGTAAGGACTTTGAACACTTCCCAGATATCGCCAAAATGGACCATGCGGCCCGCCCGGCTCGGGGTGATGTTGGTGGTGAAAATTTTGACGGTCGGATAGCCGTCAGCAATCACGCCTTCTAGTTCGTCGATGATATCCGGCTCGATGTCGCCAAGCAGCATGATATGATAGGCATAGTCACAGTAGCACTGCCCCGCCCAGTCCTCGTCGCGTTGCGCGATCACCTCGCGTAGCGGCTTTGCCTCCATGCGCGCGGCGAAATCGATCAAGGTAGTCGTGCCACCGAACAGCGCGGCACGGCTGACCACATCAGGACCCTGGGTAAAGCCGGCCGTGCCGTCCGGTAACGGCAGATGCCACTTGCAATGCACATGCGGATCGATCCCACCCGGCATGACAATCTTGTCTGACGCATCAATCACGCGTCGCGCCTGATCATCGGCGATCGCACCGGACGCCGTCACAGCTACAATCGTCTCGCCGCTGATCGCCACGTCGTAGTTCCCAGCCCCCTGGGAAGCGACAACCGTTCCCCCACGAATGATCACATCAAACATATCTATCCTCCACAGGTGCGGACACATCGACGTCACGATGGGGTCCGCGTTCATTAAAGCGTTGCCTTCGGTTTGTCCTCTTGTCGAGTCGCTTGCTCGACTTCTTCCTCAATGGTCCGCAACATCAAGTTGAGCCAATCGGCATCTAACCGGCGCCCGATCAACACGAAGCGCGACGATCGATCATCCGAAGGCCACTTATCGAGCCATTCGATCGGGTGAAAGACGTGTTGCACGCCGTGCACCACGGCCGGAGACGCCGGGCTTTCTCGAATCGACACAATACCCTTTACCCGAAGTAAATCGGGACCGCAATTCTCCGCCAAGGCCTGCAGAAACAGGGTCAGAGCAACCGCATGAATGGGCGCCTCAACACGCAGCGAAACCGTTGTCACTGCAGCGTCATGCGCGTGCGTTCGATGCAGGTCGCCCGTCTCGCTTAGCGCCAATTGCCACGCCAAACGGTTAGCAGCCGGCTCGAATAACAGCTCTGGTTCAATGTCGCCATTGACACTCTTGTCGAGCGCCACATCCGGCCGATAGGCGCGCACGGCATGCGCAGCGATTTCAGCGGCGCCCGCATCTATATCGGACTTGGTAATCAGCACCCGATCGCCAAGCGCTACCTGACGCCGCGCTTCATCATGCTCTTTAATGACTGCCGGCCCGTTCAGCGCATCAACGGTGACGACCACATTGACGATTTCCACCGTCTCCGACAGATAGGGATCAACGATCGCCGTCTGGAGAATCGGCGCCGGGTCCGCCATACCGGAGGTCTCAAGCAGGATGCGGTCAAAAGCAGGTGCCTTGCCAGTCGCGGACGCCG
This sequence comes from bacterium, assembly GCA_027294925.1. The sequence continues at coordinate 14,174 of JAPULM010000123.1, read as the reverse complement.
CCATCAGCCGCCGTACCGTATGCGCCAGATCCCCTTGCATGGCGCAGCATAGGCAGCCGGTGCGCAGCGCAACCAGATCCTCACGACTGGATTCGATTAGGTCGTGATCGATGCCGATTGCACCGAACTCGTTAATGATAACAGCAGTGTTGTGAAATCCCGGCCGGCGTAGGAACGCTCGCACGATGGTCGTTTTACCACTGCCCAGAAATCCGGTAATGACGGTCAGGGGAATACGCCTGTTCATCGGCTCTCGCTTTGTCCAAACAGAACCCGACCCGCTTCGCGTTGCGGGCAGATATGACCCCGTAGATATCGAAGCGCCGTGACGACAGATGAAAAAGCACGCTCACGCCTGTCGCCAAGCCTGACATACCAGACATGTCCGATGGGCGATGCGTCTCGTCGAACCGACGCGATGAACAGGCCACAAGCGTCATCAATGTCGACCGAGCCGCTCCCTTTTGCCGCCTTCAGAAACGTTGAACTATCAAGAGTTCCCCAGGCGCCAAGAGCGCCCCGAATGATATCCCACCCTGTCGAGTCGATTGCGTTACGCATTACGTTACGGTCACACATGATCCAAAACAATGATCTGTTGTGGCTGATTGACGGGGCAACAATCGCCGCATGCGCCCCTTGCGGAGAGACACCGCATGAGCGGCATCAAAACACAAAAATAACCACCAATCAACAACAAAAATGATGATTCCAAGCCTTTTGGCTGGGCCCCAAGGGGTTTATGCTTGAGGCCGTGTATCGTGCTGATCTACAGGGCAGGCGCTGAGAGGGGAGATTGTAAGGCATGTTAGTTGGTCTAGAGGGACACGTTGTGCCGCGCTCCTCTAGACTGCGCCTATGTGGCATCATATTGCGGCTGTGTGGCCTAAATTTTCCTCATCTACGAGACTTCTCCGTACATCGCTTGCATAATTAAATATGCTTGGGGTCTTTTAACAAATTAAAAAGATGACGACTTTCTCTTGCCCGGAAATAAAAATCAATAGGGTTCATTTCAAAACGATCGCCTTGGAATTGAAAGTATCATGCGTATGAGAGCTATAACGTTGCGGATGCTTATTGCTGTTTTGATACTCATACCTCTGAGGAAAGAGCATGCATTAGCAGGTAATGTTCCCTCAATTGCCATTATGAATTTTACCAACCAAACACTGGATGATCCTGCCTGGCAATGGCTCAGCAAAGGACTGGCTGACTTGTTGGTGACCGACCTGGCCAGGGCAAAAAAATTTCAAGTGGTTGACCGCCATAAAATTCAAGACTACCTGGATGAAATCAATCTTTCCGGAGCGGGGATTGTCGCGCCAAAGACCGCTATTAAGATTGGCAAGATGGCGCGCGTTGAAAAGGTGCTTTTAGGAAATTTTCGCGTCGAGGCGAAGCAAATTGAAATTCAGACCTACATCATCGATATAAAAACGCAACAGGTGGAGCAAGTGGAACGCATAAAAGGGCTGGTGGATGATATCTTGGACTTGGAGAAAACGTTGGCCCTGAAGATTATCGACAATCTCAATATTTCTCTAACACAAGCTGAAATTGACAGTATCAAATTCAAGTCCACCGATTCCCTGGATGCCGCAAGCCGGTTTTATCGTGGACTGGACGCTTATGATAACGGCCGGTATTTCGATGCATTAAGAGCCTTTTGCCTTGCCGAGAAGCAGGACCCGCAGTACGACAAGCCACTGTTGTTTCAGGGCCACGTGTACGAAAACCAGGGGGAATATGAGCATGCGATTCTGTCTTTTAAAAGACTCGCTGAGCGTGCTTTAAAAAGTGAGTTCGCCGATGATGGTTTGTTTTTTGCCGGTAAGCTTACATTTGAGCATTTCGGTCGCGCCAAAGAAGCTTTGCAACTTGCTGATCAAATCATCAACAGGTATCCCAACGGCCTGTTACCCGACAACACCCAAATCATGCCGGCGGTCAGAACACATGAAGCGGTGATCGCCATTCAAAGCCATCACCTTCCACTCAAGAGTTATATGCATCTTTTTAAGTATTACATCTACCTCCGGACAAATCGCTATCAAGCGGCCTTGAAAGCGTTAGAAGCCGCCGAAAGCGGTATCCCTACCCATCGTTTGCACACCTATCGAACTTATTATGAATGGCGTAAAAACCGCCTGGTGCGTGACGCGTACACGCGAACGGGAACGGTTTTATTTCCAAAGCTTCCACATGTCATTGGCCTGTCGCCTGAATTATCGATCTATGAAGAAGACTATTCAACAGCCAAGCGACTAAAAGAGTCGTATGTGCTAGGCACTGAATATTTTGAATGGGGTGGTAAGAAACTTTCCACCTCCGGGCGCGATAAACAAACGGGAGAATTTTACATCAATAATCCTTATCTAAAGGAAAAGGATGAATGGTTTTCCGTCACCGATGAATACGTTTTTGCGGCTCCCGAGGGATACATCGTAACCTCTGTGGAGCTTGACTACGAGGGCTTCCAAACCCGCCCGGGGACAATCAATATTGCGGCCGGATCATTAGGTGACAATTATCCCTACGGCAGTTCGACGCAGCACACAAACGGAAAGTTTAGAGCAAAAGACCGTATCGCCATGTTGCCGGGAACACGAATGTTCAAAGTTCAGGTCGCTATTTGGGGTGATTTCGCCAAGAAGGTGAATCAACGGGCTCATATTTATAAATGGATGCTAAAAGCCAATTTAGTCAAGGCCAGGAAAGCGGGGACGTTACAAATCCTCAGCAATGCAGATTTAGTGGTTTTTCTCGACCCTCCAGTAGGGGCTGTCTCACATGCCAGAGCGATTAACTGGAAAATCCCCCATCGCCAGTGTCCCTGTACGTTTTTCAATGTGCCGCAGGGGCGACACAGGGTGGTGGCGTTCGCGGCAGGTCAGCATCGCAGCGTATTCAAGGACGGTCGCCGCCAGGAATTGATGGTCACCGTTAAACATGGCGTTGTTAGGAAGGCGGAAATCAACTTTTCTCCTAGAAAAAATAACGATGTCGCCGCTGCTTTGCCGGGATGGCGCTACCATGTTCTGGTCAGTAAAAGGGTGCAACGGATTGGCCCTGGAGGGCAGGTTTTTAATTTACAATTATTGCAGGATGGAGAAAACAATTTTTGGCTACTCTGGTATGAGAATTTTGACCTCTGGCTTAGCCAATCCCCGGATGGTTTGAAATGGACCGTGCCGAAGCCATTACGCGCTCCGGTAAATACCTCATCCAAAGAGGGAAATATGTCCGTCATACAAGGTGAGGATGGCAGGTTTTACATGGCCTTCATGTCAGAGCGGGGTACTGGCAAGGGTCTCTATATCTCTCACTCAAAGGATATGGAACACTGGTCAAAACCCAGGCGAACGGCAACGCCCAAGCATGTATACGGCAGGACTTCATTGTTGCAACTGGAAGATGGCACATTTCGTATCTATTACGCTAACAAAGGCTATGAAATGTCTTTTGTTTCTTCCCCCGGCTTGCGAAACTGGTCCGAGGCGGTTTCAGTGCAACTACCGGAGCAGAATTTTTATCAGGTGATCCAGGACCGCTCAGGAAGGTTCTGGTTGGTTTTGGGCGGATACAAAAAGCATGAGCGTCCTGTATTTATTTTGTCCTCTGCGGATGGCATAAAATGGGGCGAGTCCACCCTCGTCGAACCCTCACTCACCAATCATAACCTGGCAAGCTCTTATCCGGTGCTGCTTGAAAATCATCTTGCTGAACTTGTGCTCGCCTGGCAACGAACCACACGAATTGCTTTCAGCAAATCAAAGCATGGCCATAAATGGTCGCCATCCGGAGCGGCAATCACCAGTAACAGCAGCGCCTCTTATCCCAACGCGCCCGTATCTCTGATCCAGCGTCATGACAAACAATATATGCTGGCTTATGTCAATGGTGAAGGTGAGCTGTGGGTCAGTTTGAGCAAGGACCCTTTTCGTTGATTTTCGCCATCTAAGTAATGGAACGATGCACCACGCCCAGGTACATGGGGTAAAATTTGGAACGGTGGGTACAGGCTGACATAAGTAAGCACGCCGTTGTGCCGATACAAGACGCATGACATCAAGGCAGGAAAGGAGGCGTTATTTGAGATGCGCAACACTTGTTTTGTCAGCAGGATTGGTTTTTATCCTGCTTCTTCCCGGTTATGGGAATAGCGGGGAAATCAAGCTTGATGCGGCCGCCAGGCCATCTTGCATTGATACGAATAATAAAGTCATTTGCCTGCACTATTTCGAACAGGAAAAGGTTTTGCTCGAAAAGTTGCTTGATGGCCTGTGTGACGATTTGAGGGTCAGGTTGATCCAGCTCGGATCGCGCCTGTATGCAGAAGTTGGTGATCCACTTATGCTGCCAGCAGGGTTTTGTCAGAATACGAAACGTGTGTACATGAAGCTACCGCGAGTCAAAAGGACGGTGGCATTTGACCTTCAGATCTTTACAAAAAAACAGGACCAATCCTGGGGCAAAGTGAAAAGTTTGCCAATCCTGGTATACCCGAAGGACTTATTGCAACCGTTGAAAAACTGGGCGAAAAAAAACCTTCTGCTCGTAAAAGGTAAAAGTGAGAAATTGATTTCCTTTCTGGATAGTGAAAACATCTCCTACGCAACTCGTAATATCTATTCCGATGGCGACAAGGTCATCCTGCATGTGGGTGACCTTAAAGAGGATAACCCCGATTATAGATATGCCAACAGTAGCATCATTGTCTTCCGGGAGGTGGTGGTGGATTTGCCACAAATTCGTGCGCTATCAACGCGGTACGGACCACGTATCTTTGTCGAAATGAAATTGCTCGATTCTCTATCAGACAGCCCGCTGGTGCAAAAATCTTTTATGAAGATTTTCAAGATGGCTGTCGATTTAAATCATCACGTTGGAGGTTGAAATGAAAAACGTCAGACAAGTCGCCCTTGCATTCATTATTGGGATTATTTTTATACTACCGCCGCATCAAACACGTGCGCAAAAGGATGCAACGTTTACGGTAGCGATTCTTCCTTTCGCGACCAGCGGAGGGGAAGAATTTGAACCCCTCGGCAAAGATATTCCGATACTTTTAAACACCTACATGTCGAGCTCTCCCTCGTTAATCATGGTGGAGCGCGGAGACATTGAGAAAGCAATGGATGAAATCGCTATGGGCATTGCGGGGACCGTCAACGCGGCGAGTGCGGCGCAAATCGGTTACCTGACGGGCGCCCAGATACTGGTGACCGGGCGGGTGTTCCCAGTCCGGAAAGACCTTTTCATCGTCGCAAAAATCATTGGGGTCGAGACCGGCCGGGTGTATGGCGACAGCGTTAAACTGTCTCTCCAGGGTAATATCGATACGGCATCTCAGGCGCTGGCAAATAAAGTCGCCAGCAGTATTGCCTCGCGGGGAGACACCTTGATTGCCAAAGCCGAAAAAAAAGAAGACCTGATCGCGGCGCTCAAAAAACAGGTCGAGGGAAAATCTCTACCTACCGTCTCAGTCGTGATCGTTGAAAACAGCATTGGACGCGATATGGTGGATCCCGCTGCGCAAACGGAGATCGCTTATATTCTTCATTCGCTAGGCTTCCACATCATTGATCGCGCCACCAGTAACATACGGGCCGAGATAGAAATTACCGGCGAAGCTTTCAGCGAATTTGGCATGCGAAAAGGCAACCTGGTCTCCAGCCGGGCAAGGGTTGAAGTCATGGCGGTCAAGGTTAAGACAGGAGAGGTTGTGAATGTGGGGCGCGATGTCGCGGTTGCGGTGGATCTTTCGAGACAGATGGCCGGCAAAGCGGCGATCGCCAAAGCCGCGCGAAAACTTAGTAAACCGCTGGTGCGGGATATCGTGCGCTAACGACCGTTGGGTTAACGATGGAGTAAACGCCGATCATGCTGAAACCTCTTTATGTTAGTTTCGTCAGTGTTCTATTCATATTTGCATGGCTGCACGTCGCAATAGGGGGTGAAAACAGGGTTGTCGTACAGCCCTTTACCAACGTGTCCGGTGACCGCGATTTGATTGCATTGGGCGAGGGATTTGCAGATCTTTTATCGGCGACGCTCGCAACCTACGATGAGATTCAGGTCGTCGAGCGTGAACATCTTCATAACGTTGTCCGTGAGCTTGGCTACCAGTTATCCGGCTTAAAGGAAAACGATGTTAAAAAAATCGGCAACCTGTTGCAGGCGAATCGTTTTATCAAAGGTGGCTTTGTTCATGTACGGGGCAAGCTGCATATCAACGTACACGTTTTCGATATCGAGACAACCCGGCTCCTTACTTCACTTGAAAGAGAAGGCGAGCTAAAAAATGTTCATCAGTTGGCGTCTAGCCTGGCCGAAGAGTTGGCGTTCAAACTCATCAATAATAAAAGCCTGTCAAAACCTGCTTTAATGACTGAGCAACCAGAAGTCAACCTGCATTATATGAAGGGATTGGGCGCTTTTTACAGTGGTTTGTATGACCATGCTATTGCTGAATTTATGCAAGTACTTGACCAGGATCCGACCCATGCAAATGCACGTTACTGGCTTGCAAAAAGTTACCTGGAAGGTGGAGAGAAAGCCCATTCAAAGATTGAATTTAAACGCTTTTTAGAAGCGTTTCCGTCTGACAAACGGGTTGCTGATATAAAAAAAATTCTCCCCGACCTGTAATGACAGAGGCCATTATCCTACCCCATCTCAAGCTTCCGACAGAGCCGCCACCAATCAATCGCTATAGTCACGTAGGGTGCGGCCCTGCCGCACCGCCGAATCAGGGTGGGGCACAGCCCCACCCTACTCAAGCAGGCTGTCTAGATCTCCAAAAGCAAACCTGAATATCTATAGGCCACGGGAGCAAAGACAAAATCGTATAGACATTCAATACTGTGAAAACAAGAGCAGCGGCGCGATACTAAAGATGCGAGAGGTATTGCGCCACGATATCGAGGCCGACCAATTCGCTATAGGCCTGCAACAGACGGCCGGTGACCGGAGCCGGGATTTGTCCCTCGCCAATCGTACTGCCATTAACCGAGACGACGGGACAGATGCAAAAGCTGGTCGACGTCACAAACGCCTCATCAGCCGTATAAGCGTCGAACAGATCGATGTCCGCCTCCGTTGCCTCAATCCGGAGTTCAGCAGCAAGCTGCAACACCGTTTCCCGGCTAATGCCGCCAAGCACATATTGGCCTTTAGGCGTGATCACCACACCGTCTTTCACAATGAAAAAATTGCTGCCCATGCCCTCCGCGATATTGCCGTTAATATCGAGCAAAATGGCCCAGGCGTCGGGGTTCTGCGCTTTCACCTCAAGCTCGCCTTGAAGCAGATTAATATAATTGTGGACTTTGGCTCTCGGGCTCATCGATGCAGGCGGCGTGCGACGAACGGACGGAACGACCACCGGTAATCCATCCCGGTAGTATGGCGCTCTGGCGGCAAACGGCAGCGGTTGGCACTCAATCAGGACGGTGGGTTTTAAATCACCTGCGCCCACACCACCGTACACCCGTTCGCCTCGCGTCACCCGCTGCGTGACCCAATAGTCGCTATCATCCTGGAGCATCGGAAGGTTGGCCTCGAGGACCTGCATGGTGAGCTGCGCCATGTCGCCTTTTGTCAGCCCTGGATCGAGGCGCATATATTTGAGCGATTGATAGAAGCGGTCGAGGTGATCGTCCAACTTAAATATCTGCCGACCAAAGGTCCGCGTGGTATCGAACACCGCGTCTCCCATGAGAAAGCCAAGGTCGTGAATCGAAACCTTCGCCTGGCTATCCGGAATCATTTCACCATTCAAATAGACAACGCGTTCCTGTACCATAAGTTTCCTTTTCTTTTATTTTCATCGGGCAATGCGATACCATATGTGGCTCCACTTGCATCCCAGAGGAGCAGCTTATCACGCTGTTGAGACGCATTCAAATCGTCTCGATAGGGCTCATTTGACGACCACTCCATGAGACAGGCCAAGGTCAATTGCCGCAGGCGATCTCGCAGCCCTAAAAGGACGCTATACGATGTATCTACCAGCCCATCAGTTCTTGGATGAACGAGGCATTCCGTATCAGAAACGATCATTCCCGGTCGAAACCGAGAAAGGCGCCGCGAGCGTCGCACGTATGCTCGGCTATGGCGAGAACCAGATGGTCAAAACCTTGATCTTCGTCTCAGGTACGGATGAGAAGGTGTTGGTCATGCTCGCCGCCAATCAAAACGCCATATCCGGCCACTTGAAGAAAGCGATTGGCTCGCGCAACATCAAACTGGCAATTCCGCAAGTTGTCCAGGCCACCACGGGATACCCGATTGGCTCAATCCCTCCCTTTCATTGGCAGCCGTCAGGTTTTCGGTCGTTCGTTGATGCGTCGCTCCTACACGAAAGCATTCTGGGCGTCGGGGCAGGTGTATGGGGTCAGGAGATCATGATTACCGCTGAGAACCTGGTTCAAGCGACGCAGGCAGTGGTGGTGAACCTGTCGGATAAATCGCGGCCGGTGTTCGAGGTTGAGTGAGTTGTAAGAGTCCCATACGGCTGAAGTACATTTAGGAGTCGGCTAGGGGCTCGCGCTCACCTCCGTCCCCAACGCGGGGAGAGCTACCACACCGTGCGGACGGGCGCAAAAGAGCGCAAACGACGATCCTTGGTGACGAGCTCAACGCCATGCTCTATGGCAGTCGCCACGATTAACCGGTCAGCAGGATCGCCATATAAACCTTGCTGCCCTAGCCCCCCGGCACGTATCGCGATGTCTGCGGAACGATAAATACGTATTGTGTCCCTCTATTCTCACATCCCCCCCAGCTATGGCTGGTGAATCTGGACCTTAATCGATCCAGTCGTTTTGTCATATGCAGCGTCAAAGCCTTGTTGAATGTCCTCGAGCGAAAACCTGTGGGTCACCATTTGCTTTAGTGGCGCTTTTCCCGACGCCAACATGTCGATGGCCAGTTCGTAGTCGTGTTGGCCGTTCAATATACTATAGCACGACGAAAAAATGATGGACTGCTCCTTCAAGAGCGGTGGCAGCCAATCCAGTGTGATGGGGCGACGAAAGCCACCCAGGATAACCAACCGGCCCTGCATACGCGTAACATCGATCGCCTGTTCAAGCGTCGCACCGTTTCTGCCACCGACTGTCTCGATGGTCAGGTCGGCGCCGCGGCCGTCCGTCACATCATGGACTGCCTCCGCCAGTGCCGGTCCGTCGGTCGGCAGCACCCCATCTGCCCCCAACCGCTGGGCCATTTCCGCCTGCTGGGCGTGACGGGCGGTGACAAAAATCTTACCGGCGCCGAGCCCACGCGCCGCCGCAACCGCAGTCAAACCAATGCTGCCAGCCCCAAGGACGACGACCGTCTCGCCACCCTGCATCTGCCCACGGCGTACACCGTGAACGGACACGGCAAGGGGTTCGACCAACGCCCCCTCTTCCCAGGACAGGTTATCGGATAGTGGATAGCAGCCAATGGCGTGGCGTTTCATATACTGAGCAAAGCCGCCACCTTCGTCGGTCGCCTTATTCAGGCATTGTCGAAACTGTCCCTGTCGACAGTACCAGCACTGCGCACACGCCAATCCCTGCCCAATGGTTTCAATGGCCACCCGCTGGCCTAGCATGGCAGGCTTGACGCCACGGCCGATCTCTGCAATTTCACCCGCCACTTCGTGGCCAAATGGAATCGAATCCGGCTCGGTCTTATCGGCATTCATGAGCAGATCAGACCCGCAAATGCCGGTCGCACGCACCCGGATGATCACCTCACCGGGCCCAGGGTCCAATTTTGGAAACTCAGCCAGCTTCATCGACGACGCGCCATCGAACAAGGCGGATTTCACCGTGGCTACCATGTTTGCTTCCCCCCATCCTCTGCCGGTAGGACCATGTCTTGATTTTCTCTACTTTACCATACCTTCCCGTGACAACCCAAACAGTATGGGAGAACGTGTTATTATAGCGTCATAATCGTATCTTACTCAGCCACATAAGGTGATGGACAATGCACACAACTACCGTGCTACGATCAGTTGATTTTCAATATTGGCAAGTGGGTGACAATGGCCGGCGTACCCAGATCGACTTTGCAGGCTTTTGTCCGCAATACCACGAACAAGATCGGATCGGTATTGTCGCGCCAAGTCTCGACACCGGGGTACGTCACACGGGCGATGCGCTTTTAGCATTGACCACGTCATTTTACGATGTGCTGCGGGCGCGGACGACCGAGTTTTTCGATTATCCGCACCATTTCGCCTTTCTCGATGTCAATGACAACGGCGTTTTCGTGCAAGGACAACGCGTCCAGCTTGAGATTGAGGCGCTCGGCAGCCCGTGGAGCGCGCTCGATGTCTGGCCGGATTCGAATTGGATTCTGGCATCGGGGACGGTGGATGGGATGCTCAAAAAAATCTTCGACTGGCAGATTAACCGTCTATTCTGGCCCGAGGACTTCATGCCGAGTTCCAATGAAGCCGATTTTCCTGACTACATGAGGAAAATCCTCAAGACCCGCCTGAAGACCGTGTATTATTACAACACCTCGCATCCGACGCTCGAGCTCCGAGTCTCGCAACCCGTTGCGGCCCTCCTACAACGCAGCATCGCACGCTTACCCCAGGCGCCGAACGGCTTAGAGGCGGCGCCTGCACCAGACACGGCGCTATCATGCGATACCGATTTCCCCTATACGGGCGGTTATCGACATGTGTGTGTGCAGGATTTCCTCACGGCGATGCAGCCGTGTTTTGCGGATGCTGCATAAACCTAAAAAGCGAACAGCCGTTTTGCCTCTTGGGCAACGATGCGCGACAATTTGATGAGGAGCACACATCTACGGCAGGACCATTGAAAGGGATACGGATTATCGACGTTACCTCGGTCATTGCGGGACCTTAGGGGGACACAATACTCATTTTACCAGTGGGGAAAATGTGTAAACCATGTATCCGGTTTATTTTGTAAACGATGTTCGGCTTGCACAGTTTGCCGACCCGCACCCCAAACACCGGGGCAGGATACGGAAGCCGTCATCGCCGACTGGCTCGCTTAAAACGTGCAGGAGATCCACCATGAGCATCGCCCTCGCAGAACGACACATCACCGCCTTTATGGACAACCCGGACGCACCACGCCCCGATAACCCCATCCATTCCACCGAAGGCGGCAAGGCATATGGTTACAAAGCAGCACTGGTCGGGGGGGTGCACGTGTATGGCTGGACCCTACCTGCCATCCTGGACGTCTTGGGCCAGGATTGGTTGCACGACGGCTGGATCCACCTGACGTTCAGACGGCCGACCTATCCCGGTGATAGGATGGTGGTCCGCATATTTCCCGCAACCGATGCGGCGTCTTCACTGCAGATGGATAATCAGGCGGGTGCGCGCTGCATCATCGCAACGCTAGGGCGGGGAAAGGCGTCGTGGTTTGAGGCATTGCATGTCCCTAGGTTCAAGCCCGGCGAGCCGCAGCCCCACACCCTGCCCTCCCTGAGTATGGACAATGCGCCGCTAGAGCAAGAGTTACGCCCGATGTCCGTCGCCCTGTCGGTGGCGGAGGCCGAGTCGTATGCACGAGATAAAGTCGCCGACCCCAACCCGATCTATTACGGCACCCAAGCGCTCATCCACCCCGGTTGGCTAGCCGGACGGCCAACGCGTTTATTACACCATTCGTACACCTACGGTCCGGCCATTCATGTCCAAAGCCATATCCAACATCTGGCCCCGGCTTATGCCGGTCACCCTCTGGTGGTGACGGGATATTGCCAGGAGGTTTATGAGCGTAAGGGGCACCATTACCTGGTCAACGATGTCGCCATCTGGTCCGAACGCGGCGATGAACTGGTGCGACTGCGTCTTACAACGATTTTCCAAGTGGCTAAGCGCTGAACCCGTCCAGCGCGTGGCCACCGTTGTGCGATGCTTCAATGATAGGGGCCATATGTTGACGTTCTGGATTACGCACCTGGCGCGGCGGCCATGGCTGGCGCTGTGGGGACTTGTCATGCTGACCGTGGTCGCGCTGTTTGGCGCCACGCGGCTGCGCCTTGATGCCTCGAATGAACGGTTGTTTATACGCGCCAGTGCTGATTACCGGGTATATCAAGATTTTCTGACCACCTTCGGCAGCGACGAGACCGTCCTGCTGGCGCTTCACGATTCCGCCCAGCATCTGCTAACCTCACGTGGCCTGGCCGCCATACGTGCCCTGACCGAGGATCTGTCGGCACTACCCCATGTGTTAGCAGTTTCCAGCCTGACCCAGGCGCGCGACATGACGCGGTTTACGTTTACCGACAGTGGCATGTCGGCCCCACCCTTGATTGCACGGGACAACCTGTCGGCGGAAGAGATTGCGGTCATCCGGAATCAAGATTGGGTGGTCGGGACGCTGCTGTCGGCAGATCTTCACAGCGCAGGGTTCCTGGTGGTTCCAACTCCCAACATGACGCCTGCTGAGCAGCAGGCATGGATCAACGCCATTCGGACCACGGCGGGCAGTCTGAAGCGGGAATACAACCCGCGCCGCAGGGGTTATGTCAAACACAGCCCGTGCGGTCGGCCAAAACCCCTCACGAGTGTGTGAGCATGCCTTATATTCATTGTATCGGCTGCGCCCTACCGCCGCATTATTATGACCAGGAAAGCCTGATTCAAGGCTTGCTCAAACACTGGTCGACGCGGTATTTTAACCCGGACCGCATTGCGGCATTCCATCGACATGTCCTGGTGGGGGGACGCCACCTGGCACTGCCCCTCGAGTCATACGAAAACCTGCAGGGTTTACAGGCGCGTAACGATGCCTGGCTAACGGTGTCTCTGGACCTGGCGCAACAGGCGGTGAGTAGCGTGCTCGACCAGGCTCAGCTGCAGGCGCACGATATCCACTTGCTGGTCAGTTCGACAGTAACCGGTATTGCGGTTCCCAGTCTGGAGGCCCGCTTGATGAATCGCTTGCCGTTCGCGCCTGCTACCAAGCGTATGCCTCTGTTTGGCCTCGGCTGTCTGGCCGGGGTGGCCGGGATCAATCGGGCGGCCGACTACCTGCGCGGTCATCCTCAGGAAGCGGCGATTTTTGTCAGCATTGAACTCTGCTCGTTGACGCTGCAAAGCGATGACCTTAGCATTCCGAATCTTATCTCCTCCGGTCTTTTCGGCGATGGCGGTGCCGCGGTTCTGCTCCTGGGCGATGACCATCCGAGGGTTTCCGAAGCGCCCCTGGAACTCACGACCTGGCAGTCGACATTTTTTCCGCAAACCGAACGTGTGATGGGATGGGACATTGTCGACAGCGGGTTTAAAGTGGTGCTGAGCCCTGAGGTGCCAGATATAGTGAGACGCGAGCTTCCCCGTGCGGTCCAAGAGTTGTGTCGGTCTGGCGGTATTCGCCAGACCGATCTGTCGTTTGTCGTGGCCCATCCCGGCGGACCCAAGGTGTTACAGGCCATGGCGCAGACCTTGGACCTTGCCGACGACATCCTGCAGCGCAGTTGGGAAAGTCTGGCACGATACGGCAACATGAGTTCGGTGTCAGTGTTGTTTGTTCTCGACGAAACCTTAAAACATGCGCCTCAACCTGACGCCCTGGGCTTGATGGTTGCCATGGGGCCGGCCTTTTGCGCCGAATTGAGCTTGCTACGCTACCGTCAGGTGCCGGCATGAGGACCGACACCCTCTCTCTGTACGGATACCTGCTCCTGGTGCTGTGCATCGCCATGCAGCGTTTGCTGGAACTGCGCCGCTCCAAGCGCAACGAAGCCGGGCTGAAGAGACGCGGGGCTCAAGAAGCGGCCTCAGGTCACTTTACGGCCATGCGCGGCCTGCATGTCGGGTGGCTCGTCGGCTGTATGGCCGAAGCCTACTGGCGCCACCAACCGCCCGCATTGGCGGTCAGTATGCCGGCCTTGGCCATCCTCATGCTGGGACAAACCCTACGCTTTGCGGCCATGTCGGCATTGCAGGAACGCTGGACGGTACGGATTATGACCCTGCCGGGGGTGCCGCCCGTCACCCATGGCATCTATCGTTATATCCGGCATCCGAACTATCTGGGCGTGGGGTTGGAACTGGCGGCTCTGCCATTGCTTTATGGGAGCTGGATTACGGCGCTGGGGTTTGGCATCGCCAATGCGGTGATGTTGCGCATCCGCATTCGGGCCGAGGAAGCGGCGCTGGACGCCGCTGG
>JAPULM010000122.1 GCA_027294925.1 bacterium | reverse complement strand
GCGAGGTTGGCTAACGTAAAGTTGTTCATCTAATGGTGAACGCACCCGGATTACCCGCCATGACGTTGATGATCAGTTGTTTGGACGCGCTGTCCATTCCGTTCTCTCTACGTTAGCCGGCCACCCCTTGGATGTAGAGGTAGGGACGCTCTCGTGCCAGGATGTCGAGCGACATCTCTACCTCTTGGCGGCGCAGTCCCTGCCGGTCGGCGTGCTGTTTGTGGCGTGGTGCCACCTTCGCCAGCAAGGCGGTCATCTTACTGATAAACCCTCTGCGTGGCGCAGGGATTGGTGGCAGTGTCTCGTGAGACTGCTCTAGGTGTTCTTCTTCTACAGTTTTTGGTGCTTCGATGACGCTTGGCATGGGATACCTCCTTGTTAGGCTCCCCATCCTGTTTTGAGATGGGAGAGGGCCTTTTCTATAAATATACGTCGCGATAATTAAAACGTAAAACTCTTTGTTTTTCTTATAATAATGAAATATTTTGATGGAATAAAATGATCAGTCGGAAGAATATTCCCATCCACTTGAAAACACCCTTGCGGCATCTCAGCGCCAGCCGCCAGCGGCTGCCTGCCGACAGCGGCTCACAGCGCAGCACTGCCCAGTGCAGCCTGGACATGGCGCTCAAGATAGGTTAGGCTGAAGTCTCAAGGGTTCTCCGGGGCGGCCGTTCGTTGGCAGGGGCTGAAGGGGTTGAATGAGGAGAATAACGGTGACCAATGAAATCAGGGACTGCATGCCACCGGACCGCAATCCGCGCAAACCCGACATCCAGCTGCCAAATGGATCGATTGACACGCATGTTCATGTCTTTGAGAAGCGTTATCCGTTGTCGCCCGGGCGCGGCTACAATCCCCCTGAATCAACACTTGCTGACCTCAAGCACTTGCACGAGACACTTGGCATTGATCGCGTCGTCTTCACCCAGCCGTCGGTCTACGGCGTTGACAATTCCGCCATCATGGACAGCATGGCCGCACTTAATACTGACACGGACCGTGCCCGAGCCGTTTTGTCCGTTACGCTGGACAGCACGGACGAAGAACTCGGAGCGTTCGACGCTGCCGGCGTGCGCGGCGTTCGTCTTAACACGGACAACAAAGGCGGCATGCCGATCGAACTACGGCAGATACCCGAACTTGCCGCGCGCATTGCGCCATTTGGTTGGCACATCGAGTTTCTGTTTCCGGGCAAGGACATTTTGGACCTAATGCCCACCTTCAAAGGGCTCAAGGTCCCGATGTCCGTCGGTCACTTTGCCTATCAGCCAGCAACGGCCGGTGTGTCGGCCCTAGGCTTTGCAGCCCTTCTGGAGCTAGTACGGGAGGGCAATACATGGGTAAAGATCTCAGGGGCGAATCGGGTGAGCGCGACCGATCTACCACCCTATGACGACGTAAAGCCCATGGCGCATGCCCTGATCGAGGCAGCGCCCGAGCGCATCATGTGGGGCACCGATTGGCCACATCCGAACAAATACCAGGTTAACCCGAATGACGGCGATCTGGTGAATGCGTTCGGGGACTGGGTTAGTGATGAAGATATGCGCCGTAAGATCATGGTTGATACGCCGGCGGCGTTGTATCGATTTTGAGGCGTTTCCTGGCGTGCTGTGAGAGTAGCACTGCTAGAATTGCGCTTCACAAGGTATGCCAGGCGATTTTTGTATTAGGAAATTTGTGATAATCGCGTATAATACGCCCGCGTCGGCTTCGTCGCGGGTAAAACAGTACGCAGCTCTTGCCGCGATTACAAACAGGGAACGTGTCCATGACATCAGACGGAACGCATCACCTGCTGCTTGCCATCCTTACCCGGGCGTTGCGTGACTTGCACAACTCGAACCAATTGATTCGGACTGAGGCGCACCAATGGCTCGTGAACGATCCGCTCTGCGCGGCGATTTGCGAGACGCTGGGGTATAGCCGGTCAGCGTTGCACCAGGCGGTGGGACTATTACACACCGGCACATCACTGACGGTAAGATAGCCTGGTAGACACCTCGAAGGCGCCTGTAGTCCTCGGTTAGGGTTTGATAAGACCCTTTTTGTTGACTTCTTGAAGTGAACGCCAGGCTATACAATCAACCGCAACGACCCCGCCAGTTTGGCGGAATCGTTACGCGAGACCATGCTAGGCATGCGCATCTTCATACTGAGGATTGTCAATCCGTACAGCTAGCTTCTCATCCTCCAAATCAACCTTGATGACAGCGCCATCCAAAGCATTGCCGGCAATCAAGGCGCGCCCGATACGCGTCTCAAGCTCATGCTGCAAGTAGCGACGTAAGGGCCTGGCACCGTAGACCGGATCAAATCCCCGGCGGGCGACAAACTCTCGCGCCACACGACTAAGTTCGAGCTTAATGTTGCGCTCGGCCAAGCGTTGGCTGAGTTCTTCGATGAGTAAATCAACAATCTGCTGTATCTCATCCAAGGTTAGGGGTTTGAACAGCACGATGTCGTCGACCCGATTGAGAAACTCGGGCCGAAAATGCTGCCGCATGTCGCGCATCACTGCAGAGCGAGCTGCATCGGTAAGCTCACCATACGACGTCACACCTTCCAACAGATGCTCAGAACCGATATTGGACGTCATAATGATCACCGTATTTTTGAAATCAACCGTGCGACCCTGAGCATCCGTAACGCGTCCGTCATCCATAATTTGCAGCAACACATTAAACACATCATGATGCGCCTTCTCAATCTCGTCGAACAGAATAACCGAGTACGGCTTACGGCGCACCGCCTCGGTAAGCTGTCCGCCTTCCTCATAACCGACATAGCCCGGCGGCGCCCCGATCAAGCGAGACACGTTGTGACGCTCCATGTACTCGCTCATATCCATCCGCACCATATTTTCTTCACTATCGAAAAGGGCGGCGGCTAAGGTTTTAGCCAACTCCGTCTTACCCACCCCGGTAGGTCCCAAAAAGATGAACGAGCCAATCGGACGACGCGGGTCTTTAATACCGGCACGCGCCCGGATCACCGCATCGGCTACCAGCTGCACCGCCTCGTTCTGACCGATCACACGACGGTGCAGAATCTCATCCAGGCGTAATAGTTTTTCACGTTCACCTTCGACCAGACGGGTAACCGGAATGCCGGTCCAGCGCGAGACAATTTCGGCAATTTCGTCCTCGGTAACCTCCTCTCGTAACAGGCGCTCACCGCCTTGTTTCGCGGTCAGTTGCTCTTCCTCTTCTTGCAGCCGACGCTCAAGTTGGGGCAACTTGCCATGCCGTAACTCCGCCGCCTGATTCAAATCATAGGCGCGCTCGGCCTGTTCGATTTCGCGCCGCACTTGCTCAATCTCTTCCCGTAGCACACGCACGCTGCCAATGGCTTTTTTTTCAGTTTCCCATTGCGCCCGTATGGCGTCGCACTGTTCTTTGAGATCGGCCAGTTCCTGCCGCAAATGGTCGAGCCGTTCCTGGCTGGCTTTATCCGTTTCTTTCGACAGGGCCGCTTCTTCAATTTCCAGCTGCATCACCCGCCGCGTCATTTCGTCCAATGCAGCCGGCATGGAGTCAATCTCGGTGCGAATCATGGCGCCCGCCTCGTCCACCAAGTCGATCGCCTTATCCGGCAAGAAGCGGTCCGAGATATATCGATTGGAGAGCACGGCGGACGCCACCAGGGCATTATCCTGTATGCGCGCCCCATGGTGCACCTCATAACGCTCTTTCAGACCACGCAAGATCGAAATAGTGTCTTCCACCGACGGCGCATCGACCATAACCGGCTGGAAGCGACGTTCCAAAGCCGCGTCTTTTTCAATATATTTACGGTATTCATCCAGGGTGGTAGCGCCAATGCAATGCAGCTCACCACGCGCCAGCATCGGTTTTAACATATTGCCGGCGTCCGGAGAACCCTCCGCCCGCCCGGCGCCGACAATGTTATGCAGCTCGTCGATGAACAAAATGACACGCCCGGCGCTCTGCTTAATTTCATTCAGCACGGCTTTTAAGCGCTCTTCAAATTCACCTCTGAACTTGGCGCCGGCTAACAGGGCGCCCATATCAAGGGCAAAGATGGTCCGCTCCCGCATCCACTCCGGCACGTCACCACGCACGATACGTTGCGCCAAGCCTTCCACGATAGCCGTTTTACCAACCCCGGGTTCGCCAATCAGCACCGGATTGTTCTTCGTCTTACGCGACAAGATGCGCACCGTACGACGCACCTCATTATCACGGCCAATAACAGGGTCTAATTTGCCTTGGCGGGCCTGCTCAACCAAATCGACGCCATACTTTTCCAACGCTTCATAAACGCTTTCAGGCGTATCGCTGGTGACGCGTTGATGGCCACGCACCTCGGTTAATACGGTCAAAAACCTGTCCTGCGTAACGCCATATCGTTGCAACATTTTTCCGGCTGGGGTTGACGTCCCTTCTTCAAGTAATGCGAGAAGAATATGTTCAATCGATACATATTCATCCTTGAGGCGTTGCGCCACCGCCTCGGCTTGCACAAACAGCTTTTGCAAGCGTTGGGTGACGTAAATCTTTCCCGCCTCCACCCCCGACCCTGAAACGCGCGGACGACGTTGCAATTCGCGCTCAAGGTCTTGCCGCATGGCATCGACAGACACCTCCATTTTCTGCAGCAAGCGAGGCGCCAGGCCATCCTCCTGGCAGAGTAGGGCAAGTAATACATGCTCACCATCCACCTCAACATGCCCATACTGCACGCCGATACGTTGCGCCTCTTGAACGGCTACCTGGGATTTCTGAGTTAATTTATTGAGATCCATCATCGCGTTCCTTACGGTATGGCGTGATATTGAAAATTTTACCCCAGTTTATCCACCAAAAATATTTTTTATGACCGCTTACCTCTTGGCGATGGCGGGGCAAAGCTAGACACATCGGCTAACTTCTCGAACAGAACCTTTTCATCTTTGCTCAGATGCTTGGGCACAATAATTTCCAGCCCGGATAGCGCTGTGTCTTGTTGCAAACATAGTCCTAACAAAGCAAAGGCCGTGCCAAGCATTTATCTATTTGATTTTAGGTGTGTTATTTAAATTTAAAGAATTTTGACGTCGCAATTCATCATCACTAACGACGATCTGCGACGTCGCAAGCGACGGGTAGTCCGTCAAGCTTACAACACCCTGTATGGGTCATTCAGTTTGCAGTTCTCCTTGGCCGTGGAGGGGGATTTTAAAACCAAATGGGCTTACTGACCTAGCCTTGACCTTGACTTCAGCGGCAGGGTAGGGATAGGGATGCGGTAGGCAGACAGTTGAAGAACGCGCGCCACACTGCTTCGAGGGCTTACGCCCGGCTACACGTCTATTTTATTCATCGTCTAACAAGTCTTCAATCCCGCATTGCCGGAGACGCTGCAGCAGCTCTTCCGGAGTGACCCGGCCCATCATGCGAAATAGTAGTCGGCCATGCTGATAGGCAACCAGGGCCGGTGTGCCAAAGATGCCATGGGTCTGCGCCCACTCACGGTATTCGGGCAGGGTGAGACGCAAGATCAGGGCAGAGGCATAGCGCTCAAACGCCTGCATGAGTTCATCCGCATACAGACTTGCGTCGCAATTGTCCTGCCAGATATTGATCAAGACCAATTGCGCGTTGTTGTACAGGAAGTGATCAAGATCTCGCGCCATACGGATTTGCCTTGCTTTGTGTTAATCATTGATAACCACAGGATGATCGACGACCTGAAGGCGTTCGGCGTCTAAGTTTTTTCTGGTCAAACCGAGCGCCTGCAGACGCCGATATAAGGTCGCTTTGTGCACCCCCAATAATCGAGCTGCCTGGGTCATATTGCCATCCGCCTGTTGATAGGCTCCGGCAATCCGTTGCCGGTCGAGAAACTTGGCGCCACGCTGCTGCGGACGCTTCTGTTGGTTGATCTCAGACCATTCTCCCTCAATCGAACAAGCGGACGGAGCTGCTTCAACATCACGCGCCTGCGGAGGGTTGTGGTAGTAGGGCAACAGCGCATGGTTCGGGGCTGGCTGAGCAGGGTAGGGGGTTACGATCGTAGGCCGGATCGCCAAGGCGGTCTGTCGAGCATCCAAATTCCATGTGCCGGGAGAAAAACGCTGACGTTCTTGCACCCATTCGTCAAACGCTTGCCGCCCAATCACCTCTGTGCTGCTCTCGACGTACACCCGCTCAAGCACGTTGCGAAGCTCACGGATGTTACCCGGCCAAGCATAAGCTTGCAGTAGACGTATCGCATTCGGCGTCACACGCTGTATATTACGATGGTATTTTTGATCAAACTGTCGCAGAAAATATGCCGTCAGTAACGGGATATCCTCTACCCGCTCCCGCACCGCCGGCATATGCAGACGTAGCACATCAAGCCGGTGATATAGATCGAGGCGGAAGCTTTTTTCCTGCACAGCAACTTCCAACGGCACATTGGTGGCCGTCACCAAACGAACGTCAACCTCGACCACCCGCTCACTGCCGACCCGTTCAATCTCCCCCTCCTCCAACACCCGCAAGAGCTTAACCTGCACCGGCATGGGCATTTCGCCGATCTCATCGAGGAACAAAGTCCCTGCATGGGCACGCTCAAAGCGCCCCTTATGGGCGCGGACCGCGCCTGTAAAGGCGCCACGCTCATGGCCAAATAGTTCCGAGTCAAGCAACTCGATAGAGAGAGCCGAACCGTTGACCGCTATGAATGGTTTATGGCGCCGGCGGCTGGTGGCATGCAAAGCCCGCGCAGCCAGCTCTTTCCCTGTACCTGTTTCGCCGGTGATCAACACAGGCGCCTCGGTAGGACCATAGATTTCAATCTTACGGAATACCTTAAGCAGGGCTGATGACTGCCCGATCATGCCATGGAAGGCGTGCTCCTCCAGCATCGGCTCAACGCTACTGCTCGGAAGCGGCATTTCATCCATGCGCACCACCACATCTTGCGCTGCCGCCTCAGCATGGTCGACTCGTAGGCTCGCTTGCAGCCGTACCACATGTGGCACACCGGCAACATCATCAAAGGCCATCCGATAATCCCGCACCGGCGTCCCCGAGGTCGCCACCTGTTCAACCACAAAAGCTAAGCCTGGCAAAAAGGCGTTGAATATATCCGCAACACAACGTCCAATAAGCGCTTTGGCAGGTTGTCCCGTCCAGCTTGCAATAGCCGGCGATATCGCCCCAATATGAGGCACACCATGCGCTGCAAGGCGCACCACTAACTCGGGAACAATGGGGGCCAGCCAGTTGTGTGTCTCACCTTGTCTATCGTCGCTCATAGCAAACCGTTACAGAGCAAAGAGATCTGGCAGATGTTCTAGTCTTGTAGAGTAACCACATCGAACAACTCCACTTGAGGCGGCCCGAGCACCATCCCCTGAGGTAACGGCTCGCCTCGGTGTGCTTGTACGAAGCTGTCTGATTGCGTCCAGGCGTCGAACGCTTGCTTGGAAGCCCAAGTGGAATGGGACACATAGTGTACTTGGCCATCCTGTGCGTTGCCGCGCAGAAGTTGAAACTGCTGAAAGCCTGGGACATCGTGCAAAAAACTACGGCGGCGCTGCCATCTTGCCTCAAAAAGTTCAGCTTGATCGGCTGCAACCTGAAAATTATTCATCGCGATATACGGCATCCATCTGCCTCCTTCCATGTCGACAAAACAAAATCTATCGTTCAAGTAACTGAAGCAGTACACCGTGCGTCGCTTGCCGACTGACGAACGCGACACGCTTGCCCTCGCCGCCTTCAGCAACGTTGACCCGTACGCCTTTGTCTTGCAACTCAGCAACGGCTGCATCAAGATCATCAACCTCGAGCGACAGAAGATACATGCCGCCCTCCTGTTTGGTAGGGAAATCGGCGATCGGGCCTTGCTCTGTTAGAGGCGTTATCAATTCGATCTGGGCATCGCCAATCTGAAGAAATGCCTGACGAATGCCTAATGACGGCACGTCGCCACCTTTAACTTGCTGTAGCCCGAAATT
>JAPULM010000121.1 GCA_027294925.1 bacterium | reverse complement strand
CACGATTACTAAAATGAACACGATGGTCTTGGTGAACATATGGCGATCCATTATCAGTCGCAAGCAACGCCATTTAGATGGCAACGATATAGGCAGTATAACCAATTTACGCCAGGTATCTTTGCCCCCAAGTGGACAACGTACTGATGGGTAACTACCGGGAAGCTCGAAGGGCCCAAGCATGGCGCTGATCATACTTGTACGGCACGGCCAAACAGACGAAAATGTGAGTGGTAAAATCTCTGGCCAAGGCCCTGTGCCACTTAACGCACGCGGCAGGCAACAAGCCGAGGCCACAGCCGAGGTCCTAACCAATCTTGGCGTGAGCCGAATTCTGACCAGTCCGGTCGTACGGGCACGTCAGACAGCCGATATTGTCGCCGAACGCCTGCAGGTCGGCACTGAAAACATGCAGGATTTGCGCGAAGTGGAGTATGGCGATTGGGAAGGTAAACATTTTAGTGATATCCGTAGCCATCCCGTGGCGCAGCAAGTATTCAACGACCCTATCAAAGCCGTCTTTCCAAACGGTGAAGGTCTTTACCAGGTGCAGCAACGAGGGGTGCAAGTCATCGAATCAGCTCATCAAAGATACCCCCAGGGGGTGATCGTTCTCGTATCGCATGGCGACGTTATCCGAACCTCACTGGCCCACTATCTCGGTATGCCGTTCAATGAATATCGGTGCCTCAATCTCGATAATGGCGCGATCTCGGTGCTGGAGCGCTTTGAAGACTGGATACGTGTAAAAGCAATCAATTTTGTGCCCCAAGTTGGCAAACTTTGGCTCGCATCGTTCTATCCAATCTGGAAACAGCTGCAACGATTTGCCCAATCCCGCAATGGTGATTTGCCGCCATACTAGCGGGGTAGGTACGGCGTGCAGGACTAGGCGCTCTTTTTACACGCTGATACTGTGTAAATCGTCGGCAAGATATGCATTGGGGAAAATCCGGCGCGCTTCTTCGAGCAGTAAATGCTCTGCTCGTGCATAGCGTTGCGAGATATGGTTCAGATACAATAATCCAACCCCGGCGTCACGTGCAACGGTTGCTGCTTGCGCCGCAGTCATATGCCCCACCTCAGCAGCCAATGCTGCGTCAGCGTCCAGAAAAGTTGACTCGGAAATTAAGCAGTCAGCCTGTGCCGCGACTGCGCTGAGTTCGGGAAAATAAACGGTATCACTCACATATACAAGTTTTTTGCCGGGCTCTGCCGGTCCAAGAACGTCATCAGGATGAACAATTTGTCCACTTGTAGAACGAACATGCTCACCGGCCAAAAGACGCCGACGTTGCGGCCCTGCCGGCACCCCGAGCTGGGTGGCGACATCGGCTAAAAACCGACGTTTTACCTTCTCCTGAAAGACAAATCCGTATGACTGCTGCAGACGATGTCGGGTGGGAAACGCGTGGCATTCCAGCTGACGATGGGTGAAAACTAGGCCATCCTTGAGCAGCTCGTATTGTAACTTATACTGTAAGCCTCGCCCAATCAAGCTCACCAACTGCTGGACGCGCTCCAATACCGAATGGCTGCCATAGACGGTTACCTGCTCAACAGGCTGCAGCATGTTGAATGTTGCCAATAAGCCTCCGACGCCTAAGATGTGGTCCAAATGTTCATGACTCAACACAATGCGGGTCAGATTTTTAAACCCCGTGTTGGTACGCATAATTTGTCGCTGCGTACCTTCACCACAATCAATTAGCCATTTCAAATCCTGGTAGGCCACTAGCGTGGCCGAGACATTACGCCTAACGGTAGGAATCGCAGCAGAGGTGCCCAGAAAAGTAATCCGAAACGTTTCGCTCATAATCTCGTCATCTTTGCAAGGTGGCAACCGCGTCTTCCAGCCGCATCAGACAAACCTCTTTGCCCAAGACTTGCATGGTGTCAAAGAGCGGCGGGGAGGCGGTTCGACCAGTCATCACCACCCGGATAGCCATAAACAAGCTACGCGCATCCCACTTGCTGTTGTCGAGATAAACACGCATAAATGCTTCTAACTCAGTGTCTGACCACGCACCATTATAGCGTTGTAATTGCTCATTAAGGTCAGCTAACACTTTTGCCGTTTCTTTCTGGTTTCGCCCTTTGGGCACCAGCAAGCTGACGTCATAGGCAAGTGGGGCATCATAAAAAAATGATGCCATGTGATGGAAATCGGCGAGGGTATGGAGACGCTCTTGCAGTAGCGGGATAATCGCTTGTCTATACGCCGAATCGGTCAACCGTTGAACCTTGGGCTGAATGACCTGATCGTGCAAGCGTTGTGCAAGTTCAGTTGGGGTAAGTTGGCGTAAGTACATGCCATTAATCCAGTCAAGCTTTTGTAAATCAAACACCGGTCCGCCAAGACTGATCCGATCAAAGGTAAATTCTTTAATCATCTCGTCAAGCGAAAATATTTCGCGTTCGTCCTGCATCGACCATCCTAGCAGCGCCAGAAAATTGCACATCGCTTCAGGCAAATAGCCTTGGCGTTCGAAATACTCTAAAGAGACCGGGTTCTTGCGCTTGCTAATCTTGCTCTTATCAGGATTACGCAAAAGCGGCATATGCATGAATACCGGCAGTTTCCAGTCAAATGCTTGGTACAGCAAAACATGCTTGGGAAGTGAAGAGAGCCATTCCTCGGCACGGATCACATGTGAAATCCGCATTAAATGATCATCCACCACGTTGGCCAGGTGATAGGTCGGAAAACCGTCCGATTTGAGTAGCACTTGATCGTCAATCTGCTGATATTCAAACGTGATAGGATCGCGGAACGCATCGTGCACCACCAGGCTTCCCTCATCTGGCACCCGGAGCCGCACAACCGACTTATCCCCCGTCTGTAACTTGGCCTTGATTTCAGCCTCAGTAAGGGTGCGGCAGTGACCGTCATAACGAATTGGCAACTTGGCCTGGCGCTGTGCCTGGCGTACCGTCTCAAGACGTTCCGGCGTGCACCAGCAAGGATAGGCGATGCCTTGATCAATTAGCTTCTGGGTATACTTCCGGTAAATCTCAAGGCGTTCAGACTGGCGATACGGTCCATACGCTCCGTCGATGTCCGGTCCTTCATCCCAGCTTAGGCCAATCCAGCGCAGCGCACGCAAAATCGCCTTTTCGTATCGCGTCTCTGAGCGCGCCTGATCCGTGTCTTCAATACGGATAATGAATTTACCGCCATTTGCCCGGGCGAACGCATAGTTGAACAAACCAATATACGCCGTGCCAACATGCGGCGCTCCCGTCGGACTGGGCGCAATGCGTACGCGAACTTCTTCCTGGGTCATCATCTTTATCCTATGGTGAGGTATGGCTATCACAGCAAAACAAACGTTGTCCTTAAAACCTCTGAATATAAGGCTAACATGTTACCGGCAAGCTTTCAGAACCACAGCAGCAGGTCCGGTAAAGTGCTATCCCGAAACCTTAGGCATGAGGAGCGGCATATTTTTTACCTAACGCTTCTTCCCATCGCAGATAGTGCATGGCGTCGGCCCAATTGCGGTCAATGCCCATAGGCAACACGTCATGGGGGGGCGACATCACACCGCTCAACCCTTGTTCCACCGCAAGTCCAGCTTGTTGCCACGCCGCCATACCGCCTTCCAAGACCGTAACCTGCTGATATCCGGTCTCCTTCAAAACGCCACCAGCCAAGACCGCGTTGAGACCGTCGGTACAAGTTACCACGACGGGGGTCGCTTTAGCAGTAACGACACCTGTCACACGAAACTCTAACCAGCCTCTGGGAATCCAATGGGCGCCGGGCACATGCCCACGACTAAAATCTTGACTCGTATCGACAAAGATCACAACTGGCGGCTCAGGGTCACTGAGAAGGTGTTGCAAAGCCTGCGGCGTGATCGTATCAACCTTGCGCTTTGCCGTTTCGTAACCAAATGGCAAGTCATTAGAGATCAATCCTTCGTCGTAGCCGCCAGCCGTTTCGTTTGTCGTCGATTGCTCAAGGGACAAGCCACTTGCGGTCCATGCGTTGATGCCGCCGTCTACAGCATAAACATTTGGAAAGCCCATTTGACGATACCATGAAGCCGCCACTGTCGCTCGCACCCGCCCATCGCAGGCGAAGACAATTTGCCCGTTGCGCACCGCAACCAGATCGTCGGCTCGCTGTACGGCCTGACCACCCGGCGACCATTGAAAAGCAGGAATGTGCCCGTTGGCGTATTCGGCCTCTGTCCGCACATCAATCAGGTAGACATTTTCTTGCTCGGAGCGGGTAATGAGCGTTTGCAGTGCCTCAATTGTCAGATACTGTACGCCATCTTCCGTGGCAAGCTGTGAGGCAAAAGCTTCGGCAGCATGTCGACCTTCCGGGGTGGGTTCAGGTAAATCCGACCGCGATGAGCCGTACTCTAGTTCCAATCCGGCCATCTGCCAACCCATGGTGCCGTTACGGAGATCGTAGACATTGCTCATACCCATACGTTGCAGAAGCCTGGCGCCGATGATACTACGTGTACGGCCGGCACAATGCACCACAACCGTAGTCTCCGGATCCGGCGCAAAGGCAGAAATTCGCAAGGCTAATTCGCCATTCGGCGCACTACGGGCTTGAGGGATTGTGACGCGCTGGTGTTCTTCCGGTGTGCGTGAATCGAGGATAACGATCTTATCGCCACGTTGCAGGCGATCTTGCAACTCTTCAGGATGCATCACCGGTATATGGTGTTGAACCTCCATTTTTTCGCCAAAATCCTTGCTGGGCACGTTAACCCCCCATTCGGTGGCGTAGCCCTCTGTGGTCCAGCGATTCAGACCACCGGCCAACATCCGAACCTGAGTGTAGCCCATTTGCTCTAGGGTATCAGCAGCCAGCGGCGCTCGTTGGCAATCGTCATCGCAGACCACCATCAAGGTTTTTTTATGATGCACGAGACGGTGCATACGGAACTCCAGTTGTCGACGAGGCACAAGACTGGCGCCTGCAATATGGGAAGCGTTATACTCACCGGGTTCTCGCACGTCAATCAGAGCACAGGTGACCTGAGTATCAAGCATGTTTTTAAGGTCTGAAGCCGTTATCAATTGAACCATATGATTGCCCTCTGTAAAAAAATACACCCCTGGTTGTGCCAAATAGCACTTTTCTGGTATGTTGCCACGGGCAAGTGATTGACGCCTGTCATCATATACTCAGAAAGCGATGCTTGCAATCCTGACGGTGCACTACCTCAAAATCAGCGATCTCTCGGCAGTTTTGGGCATGGCTCTGACAACCTTCCCGTCTCCGCTTGACGTCAAGCGGGGGGAATTGATCAAAAAAGATGTGAGGCGATATGGATTTTTATCTTAATGTTGCATGTCACCTGGCACGACGGTGACCGA
>JAPULM010000120.1 GCA_027294925.1 bacterium | reverse complement strand
CATACCATCATCGGCCATACTCTTTGCATGTTCGGGCCCAATGACCAGCATATAGCTGCCGGCAAGATAGGTCTTATCGCTCCATCCTGTCGCCATAGCGGCCCCAATGGTTCGCAATATACCTTGTGCGCGGCGGCTGTTATTATTCGTCACACACTGCGGAGCATCACAACAATAAACGCTAATGGTACTTTGTTGCGCTGTAAAACCATGTTCCACGTGTAGTGGCTCCCAGGGGCTAATTTCTTCATATTCGCCGATCAAATAGGTATATTTGCCAGGATGTCCCATACACGATTTATCAATCTCACCCGGACGCGCCCCGCCAATGTTAACCATGATTAAGCGTAGTGCCCGCCCGATAGTGGCGTTGGCCCGCCAGCCGGAGCCAAAGGCGCCGGCCGCGCTGTTGATGTCCAGTTGCTCACGTATGGGGCCATTAACAATAAATAAGGGAGTGGCGGTGTGGGTGGTGCCCTGCACCCCATGCAAGCTCACCCGCTCATCGCACATCGCCTCCACACCGGCCAACACGACCGGTAGATAATCCGCTTTACAACCCGCCATGATCGCATTAATGGCGATCTTTTCGACCGTTGCCTCGCCATAGTTTGGCGGCACCAAAGCCACCACTTCATCCGCTGCTCGGCTGCTGGCTGCCAACATACGCTGCATGCGATCTGGTGTCGGCGGGACCACCGGCAGGCCATCCGTAACCCCCCGCTCAAAATACCATTCGATGGCATCGACCTCCTGGTCGACATCGAATCCGCTGCTTTGTTCTGTACCTTCGGCCATCGTTTTGTTTCACTCTCCTTATTCTCGCTCAGCCCCGGTTGCTCTGCTTCAACTTACACCGCACAACCTTCAATCGTCCTGGCAAACGTTTGTTGTATCGGCTCACCAATTGGGAACGGCGCAATGATTGGCAGTTGCAGGCCGACATCGCGGTAGGCTTGCAGACGCTGGCGACACTCATCGGGTGATCCATAAATGGTTACCGCTTTAATCATCGGCTCCGTCACCGCGCTGACGGCCGCATCACGATCACCACGCTGCCAGGCCTGCGCAATCGCCTTCGCCTCTGCAGGAAATCCAATGCTGGCAAAAAACCGCTCGTAATAAACTCTTGAGGCATAGCGCGCCAGTTGTTCTCGTGTTGCCTGCTCAACGATCTCTGGCGTATCAGTAACACAGGTTCGCAAGTAACTCGCAATGGTCAAATCGTCTAGCGAGCGGCCGGCCGCTTCAGCGCCTTGGCGGATGTAGGCAAGTGCTTGCGGCACATAGTCAAGGGATACCCAGTTCATCAGCACGCCATCCGCTACGGCGCCCGCCATCCTCAGCATGTTCGGGCGTAGGGCCGCCACAAACACCGGTGGGGGCTGCGTCGGTGGCGCTTCGAGTTGATAGTGTTTAACCGTATAAACATCACCAGTATAGTTTATTTGTCCTTCTGACAAGAGGGTGCGAGCAATGGTGGTGAATTCACGCACGTGCTGCAAAGGGCTGGAAAACGACACCCCATGGCCATCCTCTAAGGCCGACTGATGGCCAATACCGACCCCCAAGATGGCGCGCCCAGGCGACACATTTTCTGCATTGGCAATGGCTGCCGCTGCAATCGTTGGCAAGCGCGCAAAAACCGGCACAATACCGGTACCGATACGGATACGCTGACTCGATCCGAGCAAGGCGGTTAACTCGCCCAACGCATCCCGTCCCATACTTTCGGGTAACCAGACACTATCGTAGCTGTTGTTCTCGGCCAGATTGACCAGATCTCGCATGTCCCCTAGCGCCAACCCGTTATCACGTATGCGCACACCAATTGCAGCCATTGTAGCTCCTCATTCTCCGTCATTCTGCCGATCAACCTTACCTGGGAGCGCGCCGCTTGCAGCCAACATTCAACGCAGGCAGAATGCCTGCTGTCTCAGTTTAATCCCTGCCGGCTGTAGCCCAAGCCACTTAAGCATTGTGTCAAAATAATAATGTTAACACACGTGAGAACTTACCACTCAGGAAGTTAGAGTTGAGGCGCGCGATAGCTAAAGCACCATCCACGCCTCCGTTATGCGCATGCCTACTCGTCGTCTCCGAATACTTCCAGAGCAACACGACCGGCATTAACAGCGGTCGGCCAGCCGGAATAAAACGCGATATGCGTGATCAGCGCTTTGATCTCATCTTTGGTCACGCCATTATCGAGCGCGCGCTGCATATGACCCTTCATTTCCGCAGTACGGTAATGCGAGGCCAACACCGCAACTGTGATGAGACTGCGATCACGCTTGGAGATATCCGTCTGTTCCCAGACGTCACCAAATAGAACCTCGTCGCGGAGCTGACCGAGCTTGGGGATGAATTCATAGACTGTTTTCTTGGCCATGGTTTCCTCGTTGTTTTTTTAGTGACCTGATTGACTGGCTATGAATAGCCAGTCTTCCATCGAGCAATCGTGCCCTATGATATAAAAGACAATCTGAGCCGTGAGGTCGAGTTACGGATGGGAAACATCCATGCAACCGTTGGTTTCGCCCCGCCCGATGAAATGCCTCCCTATCAAACCGCGAAACTTGTCCCAGCGGTTCAGCCGCCAGCGTTGCCCTGGGCTTCGACGTAGAGTGCGTAAACGGATTGGCTGGCAGTCATGAACAGCCGGTTCCGTTTGCGGCCGCCAAAGCAGAGGTTGGCGCAGCGTTCCGGCAGCAGAATTCGCCCGATCAAGGTGCCGTCCGGCGCAAAGACCGCGACGCCATCCTGACCTCGACCGCCGGAGAAGCCACACCAGACATTGCCCTCGATATCGCAGCGGATGCCGTCCGCGTAACCCGGCATGGCAGCGAAAAACAGCCGACCGTTGACGGCCTTGCCGTCAACGATATCATACACATGTGTGGTCTTCGCGCCGCCCGGCGTATCGACGACGTAGAGGCGGGTTTCGCCGGGCGAGAAGCAAAGCCCGTTCGGGCGTTCCATATCACCGATCGCGATGCTGAGCGCTCCGCTCACCGGGTCTAGACGATAGACGCGAAACGGCAATTCCTGCTCTGCCTTATCCCCGAGATAGTTGCCGCGGATACCAGCACCGTTGTCGCTGAACCAGATTGATCCGTCTGACTTCACTACCACGTCGTTGGGACCAGTCAGCCTTGTGCCCTCAAATGACGTCGCCAGAACCGTGACTGTCCCATCATGTTCGGTGCGCGTCAGCGTGCGACTGCCGAGTTCACAGCTAAGCAGCCGACCCTCTCGGTCGCGCGTGTTGCCGTCGGGGTTACCGGCAGGCTGACGCAGGGTGACGACGGCGCCGGTGATCTCATCCCAACGCAGGAGCGCGTCATTGGGAATGTCGGAGAACAACAAGTATTGTCCGTCGCCGTAGTACACTGGCCCCTCGGTGAAG
This sequence comes from bacterium, assembly GCA_027294925.1. The sequence continues at coordinate 1,148 of JAPULM010000120.1, read as the reverse complement.
CGAAAGCCGCTGGCGATGCGCTCAATCGCGGCGTTGCCAAGCACCATCGGCTGGAATCGTGGATCGAGCACGACGATATCTGGGTCGGGATAGCGGATCGGTGCGGATGATTCCCAGCGCGATGCGCCACCACCGCCCTCCGACGCCGCGACGGCTGCGTGACGTGTCATGGGGTCATACCCTCGCTCATGTTCGTTCTCCTTCCCATTTCACTGCACCCGCTGCTTGCGCGGGCATAGACACTGAGCTGATCCTTACCCAGAAGCCTTTATTTGCCCGCGATATAACGCGGCAAGGCTGTCGAATGACGGACAGGAAATTCGCAGCTACTTTACGCCTGTCCCCAGGTCGTGTCAACCGGGTGCAGCATCTTGCGTCACCTTAAGCTGGCCTCCGTTCCGCCGCCTATTGCCCCTGCCCGCTGTCGCCCAGAGATAGTCGCCTTCGACTAAGCCGCCGCCAGCGTGGGCCCATAGGCGAGGTGCGCGGCGCGGCGGTGTATTTTGCCTCTTTGCGCCTTGAAATTCATCCCCCCCCAGCATTCCCCAACCGGTGATCCCGAGGCCCTCGCAGCGGGCCGAGGAGCTGGACACCTGACAGGCGTTTTTGAGGATTGCGTTCCGGAAGAAGCAGAGACAAAATGGCTTTTATTTGGCCTATCCTCAAGAGATGAATCCCTGTTCATCGATGCCCAAGCCGTGTTTGGCTTGCAACGTTTCAAGACGGTTCTCGGCTATGTCTTGCTCAATTTCCGGTTGGTGATCCAGATAGTAGCTGATGGCATCATAGACTGCCGCTGCCTTGAGATGAGGATGGGTCTGTAGAATTTCATCTACGGTATCCCCTGCTTTATACATCTGCGCAATATGTTGCACCGAAAGACGGGAGCCTTGAATGATGGGTCGGCCACCACAGACACCTTTTACACACACAATATAGGGATGCTCCGTTGTGGTCACGGAGGATGAGTCTGGGTTTTGGATGACCATGAGGATTTTCCTTAACCATGAAATTTGGCGGCAGTTAATGGATAGGAATTTTAAAGCACATTTTACTGTCTGTCCACCACCAGAGCTAAGGAAAAGAGGAGATGAAATCTGCCTGTCTAAAGACGGCGGTTTCAACCTTGGGCTTGGAACCGCCTTGAA